>DASUVL010000191.1:0-19609 GCA_036379015.1 Niastella sp. | reverse complement strand
GACGATGGGAAGCTGGTAATTACAAAGCTCGGCAAGGGGGAATATACCCTTGTTATTCGAAAGCCAGGACCTTATGAACGTTATATCTATAATACGATCCGTTTAACCGTACTTCCCTATTGGTATGAACAAACCTGGTTCAGGTTCCTTTTGGGGGGGCTGGCGATAGGTACGTTTTTATTATTTTTCCGGGTGCGGTACAATTACCAGGTAAAAAGAGCGCAATTGCTTCAGCAAAAGGTGGAAGAAAGAACAGGTCAATTATCCGAGAGCAACCGGGTTAAAGAGTTAATGATCTCTGCTATACTGCATGATCTTCGGTCGCCGCTTCGGTATCTTCACATTTTAGCCCGGCGAATGTACAATAACCATAAAACATCAGCCGATAAAGAGCTGTCGCAGATCTTGTCTCAATTCGAGAGCGCAACCAATGAAATATACGATTTTACGCAGGATTTCTTTGTGTTTGCCAATATGCAAAAAGAGGGATTTGCCATCAACCGGGAAAGAATTGTATTGCGGAGTATCGTCAGTGAAATTATCTCATTATGTGAAGTGGGGGCCCATATTCAAAAAAATACATTTAGCAACCTGGTCCCGGAACATGTTATCCTTGATACAGATGCCAACCTGTTAAGCCTGGTGTTGAGAAACCTGGCCGACAATGCCAATAAGTATACAACCGGGGGAGAAATAAAGGTGGAAGCCATCCAGGACGAGTTTGCCACCCGGATCATTGTGACCAATGATGGCGATAGTATGGACAAGGAACTGGTAGCACGTATCCTTGATAAAAGTTATAATCCTACCCAACACGGGATGGGTTGGGGGTACAAAATAATTATTGAGATCGTGTTCAGGTTAAATGGAACACTTGACATAATTTCCGGCAACGGACAGGGCAATACAATAACCATTACTTTTGACAATAAGGGATAATTTATGAAAAAATTTCTACTGGCTGATGATCATCATATAGTAAGAACGGGACTTAGTCTAATTATCAAAGATGAATTCTCAGACGCGGAAATAGATGAATGCAAGAATGGCGACTGCGTGTGGAAAAAAATACAGAGCACGGCATACGACCTGGCTATTCTGGATATAACAATGCCTGGAACGGACTCATTGAATCTATTGAAAAACATATTTACTTATAAAGCCGACCAGAAAGTTTTGATCTTCACTATGAACAGTCCTGCCATCTATGCAAAGAAATACCTGGGCATGGGCGTAAAAGGTTTTATCAACAAAGAAGCTGAACCACTTGATGTGAGGCGTGCCATTGTGGCCATCCTGAATAACAGAAAATATCTTGGGCCCGATATGCGGCACATATTAACATCGGGTGATATAGACAAGCTATCAAACACCCCTTTCGATAACCTTTCCATCAGGGAGCTCGAGATCATGCATCACCTGGTGGAAGGAAAAAATGTTTCAGAAATTGCCGATATGCTTTTTCTCCATATTACAACGATCAGTACGCATAAGGCCAACATTTTGAAAAAACTGGATGTTTCGAACATAGTTGAATTGAGCAAAATGGTGCAACTGTTCAAATGATATTTTGATATATAAAGAAAAAAAGGAGCCTTATGGACTCCCCTATTTTATCTTTACTTTATAACCGTCACCCGCAGGAAGGTGGCTGGTATGGAAGTCGTGTTATTATCTTTACTTTGGTTTTGGCTTATAAATAACTCTTCTAATTTATGTTGCAATTCCAACGCCTTCCCATTCTTTTCAGCAGCATCAAACGCATTCATAGTTGGCCCATAGTAATCTTTGAACCTGCTAACAAGTTCTGTTGGCGGAAAAGGCGCCTCAAAAGTAAATAGATCCATAACGAAGGAAATATTTTCTTTTGGTATGCCTGCACTGGTAAATCGTTCTATAACGTGGCTTTCTACACCCCACAACATAGGGCTAATAAAACCTTCCGGCGGCGGTGGTGTGTATTCAGAACTGATCTTCAAGATCTGGGCTACCAGCGTAGGGTCGCCCGGTATCCAGTTGCCCATAATTATTTTTCCACCAGGTTTGGTAACACGTACCATTTCCCGGGCTACATCAAAAGGCTTTGGGGCGAACATGGCGCCAAAAATGCTTATCACCATGTCAAAAGACTCATCTTTCAGTTCACTCAAATTGGTAGCATCACCTTCCTGGATGGTACAATTGGTGATCCCTTCCGCTTTTACCCGTTTGTTTCCAGCTTCTACCAAATTGCTCGCAATATCAACACCCAAAACATTGGCCCCCAATTTTGCTTCAGGTAATGCTGTGGTGCCATCACCGCAACCAAGATCAAGAATAGACATCCCTTTGGTGATCCCAAGTTTGGCCACCAGCGCCGTCCCGCTTTCCCGCATGGTTTCGGCGATTTGGGTAAAGTCACCTTTTTCCCATAATGCTTTGTTTGGATTCATATTGGTTCATTTTTAGATATCTAATTTAACCAATTAAAAGGAATTTCTATTTTACTTTCTTCCTACCGGTAGCCAATTGGCATTATCCGGTAAAAGCCGCATTTTTTGTCAGGTAACCTAAAAAGAATATCTTCAGAAATTGTTCTACAAATAACACGTCATAGCCTAAATATAACCGTTATTTGATATCTATAAGGCGGTTCGTAATTCATGAAACAAATGAAGCACATTCTTTTAGTAAGCCTTTTGGCCATTATCCATTCTCTACCTGTTAATGCACAAGTACAGGACATAGTAAAGACGGAAGGTTTAACTTCCAAAATCCACCGTGAGCATATTGGTAAAATTTATTTTAGTGCTAAAGACATGGCGACCTCAGCGTTACAGGAGTCAGATTTTCTAGATACCTATAAACTGACCAACAAAAGCAATCTTTTTTTTATAGCTTATATGGGTAATTCTATTACCAATTACCTACATCACTTGGCCCCTGCCCTTTCAGCTGATTCATTGGTCAAGATCGGGAACTACCAATTTTCATTATTTGTCGATGAAAAATTGGTTCATCAAAGCAACTTATTTCCTGGTGCTCCCCGTGCAAAAATTCAGGATACGGCAACCGTTATAAATAAACCCCTTATTGATAATGAGAAAGGATATGGGATCTGGAGTGAATCTTTCTGGAACAGATTTTTGCGTTTTGGCGGCGACAGTACGTTAACAGAGGGTAAGCATATCCTGAAAATGGAAATAAGACCTTACCTGAAGACCGAAGGTATTAAGGTGGGAGAATTAATTGCCGCAGGTACACTAAACCTTATTGTTGCAAGAAAGCCTGTTATTGATATCGCTAAGATCAACCTTAGCCCGGTAAAACCATATGATGGCTTTCCGGTTTCACAAGAGGCTTTTGATAAAAATAAAATTAAGGAACTGAAGGGCAATGTAGATACAGGTGTTTTTAAAAAAATAAGCAGCATCGTTGTTATTAAGCAAGGGAAACTGTTAATAGAGGAATATTTTAACGGCGAAACCCGTAACACATTGCACGACCCACGGTCAGTTGGAAAATCGTTTGCATCAACCATAACAGGCATAGCTATTCATGAAAATTTTCTACAATCAGAAAACCAGACATTAAAAGAATTTTACAATGTTGGTTCTTTTAAAAACTACGCCGCATCCAAAGATAATGTGACGATTAAAGATCTGCTTACCATGAACGCAGCTTTTGATGGCAACGATAATGATGGCAACTCGCCAGGTAACGAGGAAAATATGTACCCAACAGAGGACTGGGTAAGGTTTACGTTAGACCTACCTGCAAAGGCAGATACGGCTAAAAAGGAATGGCATTATTTTACTGCGGGCGTTGTTCTTTTAGGCGATATTTTAAACAAAAGCGTACCCGGCGGCCTTGAAAAATATGCCCATGAAAAGCTGTTTAAGCCGTTAGGCATTTTAAATTATAAATGGCAATATACACCGCAAAAAGTGGCCAATACAGCTGGTGGCATACAAATGAATGCCCTGGATTTTGCGAAATATGGACAACTCTATAAAAATGAGGGAAATTGGAATGGCAAACAACTGTTACCAAAGGAATGGGTGAATAAAACATTTACAAAACACCAACAATTGCCCGGGAGAAACAATGAGTTTTATGGCTACTTATTTTGGAATAAATCTTTCCAGGTAAAAAACAAATTGGTTGAAGCCTTCTATTGTGCAGGAAATGGTGGAAATCATATTGTCATATTTAAAGATCAACCGCTGGTTATTGTAATAACAGCTACGGCCTATGGACAATTCTATGCACATTCGCAAGTAAACAAAATTATTACCGATTATATTTTACCTGCGGTCATTAAATAACTTGTCAATCTATTGCATCGTAAAAGAATAACCCAGTTTATCACTGCATTCGAAATACAATACCATTACACGCTGCAGGCCCACATTACGATTTGTTTCTTTTAGTACAGCTTTTGCAGCAGCATCATATGAAATATAGATGGTTCCCCCCTGCTTTTTCAATGCAACTTTGCCGGGTGAAATGATATGGGCGGAATCGGTACTGTTCAATAACAGCGGAATGTATTCTGTAAATTGTCCGGGATGTTGAATAGTTACTTCGATCGTTTGATCCCGGAAAACAATTGACTTTTTACCCGTTGTACCTAGTTTATAGGATACAGATAAAGTGCCGGCTTTTAAATCATGGCTGCCAGGTGTGGAAGTAACGGCTTTATTATTTATTAAAAACAAAGCATCCAGCGTATCCGCTTCATACAGTTTACCACCTTCCGGTTTTGTACCCCAGGCTGCATCATCTGTATCAGTCTGCGATTGTAAAAAAGAGCCGGCCTTCGGATGCCACAAAAGACCTATACCATAACGCTGTTGTGGTTTTAACTGCGGACCAGAATTAAAACACGCATAATAACCGGGCTGCCGTACATAGGTAAACACCGTTGGATGGCGACTGTCCATTTTCTGGTGAATGAACCGGTTGCTTTTTATATATGGCAGATCCTTCACGGCAGCTTCTTTTTGCTGTGGTGAAGGATACCACCGATAATGTGAACGGTGAAGAAAGGCATAGGGTGAAAAGACACTGAATAAACCAAGCGTAAGCGGTGGCACATTGGGCCAGTTTTGCTCCAGGTTTTTCCTTGCTGCTGTAACAGATTTTTCCTTTTCCGGTTTGCTCATATTAAATGCCCTTACGCCTTCTACGGCTTCGCCAAGCGGACTAAGAATAAAATAACTTGATGTAGTCGTTGCTTTTTGGCGCATTTCTATGGCCCTGTTGATGGTATAGTAAACGGTTCCTTGCTCAGGCACTGCATTATAGCTTATCCAGCTATAGAATTTTTTTTCTTCTTCAGCAAATGCATTGGCCAGCGGAGTACCACGGCTATAGTGATAGGCCATCCACAGGTTGCTATGATGTGTGTTGAAGTTATAGCCAAAATCGGTACCGCCTGCTTCATAAAAAAATCCTGCAGGGCTTTGAAAATCGTTTGCCGATTGTTTTATACGTTCAACCAACCGGCGATTTATTTCCGCATCCGGATAAAGCGACAAATAAGCCAATCCCCCTGCCCATACATTGGTGTACTGGTTTGAATAATCTTTTCCATGATCGTACAAATCTTCCATAGTAAGGGTCGCCATAATAGCTTTTTTATCTGCAGCAATGGCGTTTTGTAAAATAGCCGGATCAATAGGCGGACCACTTTTAAGCAGCCGAAGTGTTTCCCCCATAAATTTTGTGCTGAAAGCGGTCGCCGGCAGGTTCCATTTTTGCGGACCATACTCACTAAAACGACCATCATCATTTTGAATACTGCACCAGAACGACAAGGCAGCTTCCAATCGTGGCTTAAGCGCAGGAGATGCATAATATATATTCCATGGACGATTGGTACAATAGAACCAGGTGAGCGAAAGAATGTTTTCCATGATGCGGGCATTATAAGGCTTGTTAACATCAGGCGTACGCCATACGTTAATCTTGATAAACCCTTTATTGTCCCCTGTCTCCTGCACGCCGTTGGCAAACGTATGGAAATGCTTCAGGTAAAATGGCAGATCCAGCTCATCATCTGTAAAATCGGAAGGCTTGAATTTCGACAGGTCAACAGCAGGCACTTCGGGCCACTGCGATTGCACTACCTGAAAAGATAAAGTGAGAGATATAATTAATACAATAGCAATGCGGCAGGCAATTCGTGGCATGGTAAATAATTTTCACCACCAATTTATAATTTCTGCTTGCATTTATGATACGAAAAACCTTATTGGGTAAAATAGCTTATTGAAATGCTTACAAAAGATTTCATATTAAGTGTTGTGCTTCGGCCCAACGCATATGGTAAGCCATTTTTGCAGTGAAGCCGAGTTTGCGTATCAGCCTGTAGTTTACGACTGCACCAACAGGTGCACCTATAACGGGTATAAGTTGTGCAAGTTTGGCAAGGTCAATATAATCCCTGTATTCCTGCTGGAAGCTGCGCCATTCGAACTGGTTAATATCTTCAGGCAGACCTTTCGATTTTTCATCCCAGTTCTTCATTATCATAAATACATTTTTTCTGTGTTTAGCAGATGAAAATGCGAGCTGGAATATGTGCAGGATGTACACGCGTTCTTTGTAATCGTTCACGGAGAATCCGTAAGTAGAAGCGATCTCGAATAAGAGTTTGATCTTTATCGCAATCAAAAGGGGAAAATCCGCAAGGCCGAGTAATATACCGCCGGCACCTGTGACGGCGCCTTCAGCAGCAGCTGTATTGCGGTATAGCCTGATCTTTTCTTCAACGATAAGGTCGCTCTCTTCAAGAGAAAGCGGCGTTTTTTTATCGCGTGTGGTCCATTTCGCACCAAACAACACGCCGCGGATCATTTGTTTGATCGTTGCCGTTATTGCCTGATGCACTTTTTCAGGTATCCAGCTATTGATCTTGTCCTGCATCGATTTGGAAAGCCTGTTAAATACCCCGGGCTTCCGCATCATCTTCCGCTGCCATACCTGCAGGTCATGCATCATTGCCTCCTCGTAGATCATCATTCCTCTAATTTACGAAACCTTTCAGGAACCTGTTATTAATTAAACTCATCTTCATACACAACTTTATTTTCCCCATTTTGTAACCGCACATGATCAATAGCGCCCGTGCCTGAGAAATTGTAAACCAATCCAACTACTTTGCCGAAATCATTTTTATAAGCCATCGAATAAACCGGCTGCTCATCCAGGTAGATCGTCGCTTTTTTATCAGCCACTTTTATTTGCAGGTGTTGCCACTGGTACAAATTACGGCCCAAAACAGAAAGGTCCTTATGTATGCCATCGTGATATACTTCACCCATTTTTACAGCTATGTCACGCTCGCATCCTTTACCCATCAACCGTACAAAATAAATATGTTCCTCGCAAACGATCGTCAGCTCAAAACCAGGACAGGCAACCGTTTGCAGGCTATCGCACATAATGCGGGTATCGATTGAAAAATGATCGCTTTGCGTATTTTCAAATTCGCGGATGTTAAAATAACTCAGCACAACATCTTTATCCATGTTCACAGCAGCAGCAACCAGGTCCTTACGGGTAATATGCAAGGCGCCATTGTGCAGGGCATTTTCCTTCCTAAGGTAGATCGGGTTGCCATCAGTCAACGAGTAACGTGTAAGCGGAAGCCATCCATCCGTAGTTATATGTACCCGAAAGCGTTTTATGATAGAATCGTTTGCAATTAGTTTGGCCCTGTGAAAACCTGGTAAATAATAAATACTGGAGTACACATGATTGCCTGGATCAATCTTTACTTTGTCCAGTGGATTCCATGATTGCTGAAAAAAGAAACTGTCAGCAGCTACATGCGTTACATCATAATTAAAAATAATAGTATTAGGCACACCCTGCGAAACGGTCTTATTACCGGTGAAAGTAACCGCACCTTTTATCACCGGCTTTTTGTCCGGCGGTCCCGATCGGAATGCGATCAGCCAGCATACAACGGCAACAGCGGCTACTATGGGCAGCATTAGCCATGGGTTAAACCTCATTGAGCGTTTTTGACGCGTACCTGCAGGAGGAGCTTTCGAAGCGGCTGGAGCTTTTGGATATTCCGGGGATTCCCGGGCTTCTATGGGCTCCGGCGTTATCGCTTCCAGAACTTCTGCAGGCTCCGGCATTACGGTTTCCTGCAGCTTGAATTCCTGCCAGCTTGTATACCCCAGCACCGATACCAGGGCTTGAAGTGTCGCCGGATGCGGTATTTTATCGTAATCGGTTTTCCATAATCGTTTCAAGGTAGACAGGCTTAACCTGATACCAGATTTTTCCTCAATACTGTCTGCCAGGTATTCAAGATCACGCTGACGCACTTCCCCGTGTTCATTCCCGAACTGGAGTTTTTCTTCGATCAGCCGTTTACACCTGACTATATAATCACGCTCAGAACGATCCATGCCGGAAATTTACGCATAAATGGCAATTTGAACTTTAAATGACTGGAAAATGAACGCTAATTGAGCATGAACTTCCTAAACGTTGCAGTTAATTGCACGCCAATAAAAATCACACATATGACAAAAACTTATTTGCTGATAGCAGTTGCATTATTAACCAGTTGCTCGTACGCCAATAGCCAGGCAGTTACGGTTCCGTTTACATCTGACCAATGGAATAAAGAAGGCGCTCAGAGCTCGGTGGAAACCTATATGGGCAAAGAATGCATCCTGCTCAAATCGGGTACTGTTTTTTTAAAAGAGCTGCAATTGCAGGACGGTATTATTGAAGCAGATATCAGCTTTCCCCAACAACGGGGTTTCCCCGGTTTGGCATTCCGGATGCTGGATAAGAACAATAACGAACTTTTTTATGTCCGGCCCCATCAGTCGGGCAACCCCGATGCTACGCAATACACGCCAATATTTAATAATAGCGCGGCATGGCAACTTTATCATGGAGAAGGATATTCAAAAGCAATTCCTTTCAAGTTTGATCAATGGCATCATATTAAAATCGATGTGCATGGGAGGCAGGCGGAAATTTATCTGGATGAGATGCAAACCCCGTTAATAAAGGTTGCGGAATTAAAGCGTGACCCCAAAGCAGGTACCATTGCCTTAAACGCGGGCGGCATACCTACGCGATTTGCCAACCTGCAATACACCATAAAACAGCCTGTAGTGCAAGCCGCTATGCCGGTGCCTGCTAACGGAACAGATGGTCTTATCACAAAATGGCAGGTGAGCAACCAGGAAGTTCAGAAACTATTTGCGGATAGAAAACAATTAACGCCTGATGTCAAATCGAAGTTTACCTGGACCGCCCAAAGCAGTGAGCCTTCAGGCATGCTAAATCTGGCAAAATTTACGCAGCCAAAAGATACGGGCAATGTAATGATTGCAAAGGTGATCATTGAATCGGATATGGAGCAGGTAAAAGCCATCTCATTCGGCTTCAGTGATTATTTAATGCTTTTTCTCAATGACAAGGCCCTGTATTCAGGGCGAGACGCCTTTATGTCGCGGGATTACCGTTTCCTGGGCACGATAGGTTTTTTTGATATGATCTTTCTACCGCTGAAAAAAGGTAAAAACGAACTTTGGTTTGTGGTAGCAGAAGATTTCGGCGGCTGGGGCGTAAAAGCGAAGCTGGAAAATATGAAAAATATTTCGCTGCCATGAGCTGATTTTCGTCCAGTCATATATAATCATTTCTATTGGGCCGGTAGCTTGAATTTTCTAAATTTGAGCTACCGGTTTTTTGCTATTGCTAAAAAAGAAACCAAAAGCACACTGAAGACTTTCCGTATCACAAATACTTTCCAGTGAAATAATTCGTTATGAACTATTAATTAATTCACAATCAGACAAAAGATGAAGCTTTTATCCCCAATATTCGCCGGTTTAACTTTTGTTCTTTTTTTAATTAGCTGTAACAGCAATCCGGCTATTAATAGTGATAAGGATCCCAATGCCACAGACAGTATTAATCTGGACAATACAAATAGTGCTCAGACCCTGACTATTGACAAAAAATTATTAAACGACTATATAGCCGCTTACCAAAATGACACCATTGCTGAAGAAAAAATATACTTTTCAAAGTTGCTGCATATTATAAATGAGTTTAACGGCAAAAAATTGGACACCACGCTGCTTGTCATTGGAAATATAGACGGTGACACAGAGAAAGACACCATATTCAGCAGGGTTTATTATAATTCGAATCGAATATATGTTGACTCAAAATGGCGGAAGAACAACAAGGTTATTTGGAATTATAAATATGCCAATCCGTACTTAAGTTTCAATTCTGACCTGCTTGATTATGACAAAAGAAGTATTTGGACAACTTTCGCAGTTGGTATTTTATATGGAACTCCTGCAATTAATGCCCGGAAAGAATTTGACGAACGTGTAGATTCGAGCGTGCAAAACCTGGTGTATGATTCTGGGGTTGAGGACCTGAAAAAAGCGAGGATAAAAATTAACAAAGAAGATTACAAAACCTACCTTCGAAACTTTAAAGGTGAATTATTAGAATTTGGTGAGCCCGAAACACGGGAAGGTTTATTTATTTGGTATAAACCTGCCAGTCGTATAATTACATACTACCATCCTTGACCTATTCAATTTACCCCCCGGGAAAACCAGGGGCATAAACCCGGAGGACAGGGAAAAAAAAGAATAAGTTATTTCCTAAAAAGCTAACTTTTCAATACAAATTAAAAGTTATGCATTTAGGAAAATCATACAACCTCCGGGAATTTCTTCTTTGGACACGCCGGAACATGTTTTGGCCATTCATTGTAGGTACTATTTCAACGGCACTTTATCAATTGTTAGATTTAAAATGGTTAGCCATTCCCTGGACGGTGGTTGCTTTACTGGGTACAGCAACAGCTTTCATTGTTGGTTTTAAAAACCAGCAAACATATAGCCGCACCTGGGAGGCACGGCAAATATGGGGCGGAGCAATGGGCGCCAGCCGGTCATGGGCAATCATGTGCAGAGATTTTATGAATAATAGCGATAGGTCGAAAGAACTTATTTACCGTCAGTTTGCCTGGCTTACAGCACTACGTTATCAACTGAGAGTAAGCAAAGAATGGGAAACCACCTCGAAAGCACACAACAGGGAGTATCAAAAATATTATACCATCCCGGAAACGGAAACCTCTTTAGAAGAAGAATTAGCAAAATATATTTCAAAGGAAGAATTACAATATATTTTGACCACGAAAAATAAAGCAGCGCAATTGCTGAGTCTGCAAAGTAAAGCGGTGAAAGAGATCTATGATCTGGGATTAATTGATAGTTATAAATTTGCTGACATGCATAAAGCGATCCGTGATTTTTTTGAACATCAGGGCAAAAGCGAAAGAATAAAAAACTTTCCCTACCCAAGGCAGTATGCGACTATCAATGTCCTTTTTGTGACTTTATTTTGCTTTCTCCTCCCCTTCGGTATGCTGGGAGAATTTGATAAATTGAATGAAGGTATGACCGGGTTGCTGCAAGGAAATATGGTGTGGTTGGTTATACCTTTTAGTGTTTTAATTTCATGGGTCTATACCTCATTGGAGCAGGTTGGCGAAAGCACCGAAAATCCATTTGAGGGCAATGCCAACGATGTTCCAATTTCACAAATGTGCCGAACCGCAGAAATAGATATTAGAGAAATGCTTGGCGAAACAGATCTGCCGCCGGCACTGCAACCCCGAAACAATATCATATTATAACAACGCTTCAACATGCAAAACAAACTTCAACAAACCTTCGGCAATATTGATATCTACCTGTTTGATCAATTGCTGAAAGGCCGTTATGATAACGCTAAAAAAGTGCTGGATGTGGGTTGCGGCCAGGGACGGAACCTGTTTTACTTTTTACGTAACGGCTATGAGGTATTTGGTGTTGACCCCAATCCACAGGCTGTTGAAGCAGTTAAGGAATTGTCAGCCGCGCTTGCCCCTGATAATCCCCTGGATAATTTTGTGGTTTGCCCTGCGGAAAATTTACCGTTTGCCGATGCAACATTTGACCTGATCGTTTGCAGCGCGGTATTGCACTTTGCAAAGGATTCGCCCCATTTTGATGCCATGGTGCGGGCTATGTTCAGGGTTTTACGACCAGGTGGTTACTTTTTTGCGAGGTTAGCATCGGATATCGGGATAGAGAAACTGGTAAAACCAATAGGCAACAACCGCTATTTACTACCCGATGGCTCTGAACGCTTTTTGGTTAATGAACAAACGTTGTTAAAATATACCCGCGAGCTAGGTATATTATATGAACCTATAAAAACCACCAACGTGCAAAATTTACGGTGCATGACTACCTGGTGTGTTCAAAAAAATTAATAAACCCGCTTGCCGATTTACCGGTGTACCAGTGGTAGAACATAAACGTACCCAATACTCGATGGGCGCTTACCCTTTGCATTAGCCGCACCGTGAAAACACCTTTTTTTTATTAACTAAATAATATGGGTGTCTAACTGTGTTTAATATATGAAACTATTTTATTACCTTGGAACTCCTAAGATATTTTATACAATTGATATTATCAATTTACCCGCCTGATTTTAGCTCCATTTAATTACGAACATCTATACCTGAATATTTTCTTAAACAGCTATTTACAGTAATAGTCAGCGATTCTGTGTCCCACCTGGTTTGTACAGCTTGTATTTACAAAGAATGCACTTTATTAAATCGCATAAGGTTTAATGAATTAAACTATCAATAAGATACCATAAGCTTTTAAAAACGTGGAGTTCAGATACCACTTAAAAAACGGTCTGTCCTGCTGCAGAGATTTTCAGCGGGGGCAAATCCCGAAAAGCCTAACGAGTAGGGGTATATTAAAACAATTCAAATGAGTACGTTTTTAGACCTACAAAATGGATGGTATAATGGTTTCCTGCAAGGAATGGGACAAAGCCCGAATACATTTCAGATCATTCAACCGGCGCCTCCTATCGCAAGCGGAGCTGCAGCCAATTCAACGTTCTGGGCTTATTACAACAATCTCCCCCCATTATCCCTTACGCAACAGTTTGTGGCCAGCGGAGGAAACCAGTTTTATAACAACTATAGAGCGTTAATGTCTGCTTTGGTTCCTTCAAGGACCGTAGATGTGGAAGGAAATATAGGAACTGCCAATTTTAAAAAATGGCAAAATTATATTTTGAACCTGGCCACGCCGCCAAACATGAACCAGCTACCAACTTTATTCAGGAACTGGGCCATGATCTACGCGCCAAATGTTGCCAACATCGGGTCTTCAGATTATGCTGCGATCTTATTGGACCCAATTGCGACTGCTCAAACCCAATTGACATTAATATACACCGATCTAAACGGGCTTCCACTCCCTTTTAACTTTACACTGACCTACAGTGATATGGTTACGCAATTGTCTTCCGCCAATTCAAGACAATTTAGCTTTGATAGCAGTACCATGAATTCAAACGTAAGCACTTCCTGGACAAAAGGTTCAAATTCGGGCTTTTTCGGATTGTGGGGTGGAAGTACAACTACATCTTCTATCAGCCAGCAGTTCGCTGCCAGCCATGTAACGGTTAATGCATCGTTTACAAATGTGTTGACTTTTCCCAACACACCGGGCAACTGGTATTATTCATCTGCCATGGGACTGGCTTTTGCCAATAAAACCGGAAACCCATGGAGTCCCCAGTCTTCTATCAATTGGGATAATACCTTCGGAAGTAACGGAAACATGCAACGCTTTGCATCTAACCTGGTCATTGCATCTGGCATGTCACTTACTATAACTTCCGACGCCACTTATTCAACATTGGATCAACAAACCATTACTTCCAGCGGGCACGCCGGGTTCTGGCCTTTCTATTCAGGTGGCAGCAGTAGTTCATCAACCAACACGGCAACTTTTGATCAACAGGGCCATATGACTATTACTACTTCAAGTATACCAGGTGTACCTGTTGTACTTGGGGTAAATGTGCTGCCTGTTTCACAATTTGTAGGGCACTCAGCAGCTCCGGCCGTTTCTTTGTATACTTCTGCAAAGAGTTACAAAGCGCCAAAACCAGAATTAGCTGAAGAGTTTGCGTAAAAGTTTAACGTCAAACTATCATCTTCAATAGTAGAAAAAGAAGAGGCAATACCCAAAAAGGAAACTGCCTCTTCTTTTTATATTTACTCATTTACCCCTCTTCATACAACTGCGTTTATTAATGAAAGCTGTTTATTATGACCATCAAAAACCTTTCCTGTGATAGCGTTACAGGAATTATGGATGCCTGGTACAATCAATTATGTGATAGCCTGAATTTATCAAACGATCATTTTCAGCTGTTGCAGCCTGTTGCAATTCCGGACAATAACGAAAGTCTTTGGACGTATATTAATTGTGTTCCACCAAAAACTTTAAAATATAATCATTGGTATTACAATCAGCCAACCTTTTTTAGTCAATACGCAGCAATAGTAAAGCAACTGCAATTTCCGGAAAGCTCATTTGAAAAAGATATTGGTAAGGCCGTGTATACAAAATGGAATAGCTATTTAAAAGGTTTACCCCAACCACCGCCGGAAAACACATTACCAACCCTCTGGTTTCAATGGGCGCTCATGAATGCTCCCTCGGTCGCCAATATTGGCCGCACCGACCTATCGTGCCAGGTACTTATTAAGAGTGGGCAGGCGGCTTTAGCTCCATATCAGGGAACCAATGCAAAAGCACCTGATTTTTTACCGTCATTGTCAGATCTAACTACCACCCTTCAGGCATCTCCGTCGGCTGATTTTTTATTTGATTCAAAGGATAGCAATCCCGATGTATCAAAGTCATGGGTACCTGGTATCGATCCTAACTTTTTTGGAATATGGACAGGAAGTTGGTGCGGGTATCGCCTTAATAAAAAAATGGCACTGAGCGCCATTTCTGTTTCCGTACGATTTGAGCATTTTTCTGTGGTAACCATTACCCCAGGTGCCTGGTATAATTCAGGCCTGCTTCATCTTGCATTGGCTTCAAAATCGGTTCCCCCCTGGGATACCAACACTGGATGGGATACATATTTTGGTACAGATGGTACCCTAAATTATGCCATAGGATCTGTTCTTGCAGTAGACGGGCTATCGCTTACCCTTACTTCTGATGCTGATTTCACAAACGAAGAGCAATCTGTCATCAAATCGCAAGTGGAGATGGGTTACTGGCCAATCTATTGCCCCCAAAAATCGGCTGTTATAACAAATGATATTTCTTTTGAACCGGGAAAAATGACCATTACATGTCAGTCGAAACCTGGCAACCCAATTTTAATGGGGAACAACGTTTTTACAATAAGTCAATATTTGGGAGGTAGTTAACGTGCAATCCTGCTCATAAAGGCAGCCTTGAAATTGCTGCCAATAGGTATCTGCACCTCCCCGATCTCGATCGTATTACCATAAACAGTATGAATGGCCGCCAGCGCCACGGTATAGGATTTATGCACCCGCATAAACTCACCGGATGGCAACAGCTCATCCATCGCCTTCATGGTATTGGTGATAAGATAGGTTTTCGTGGGCGTATGGATCTTTACAAAATTCTGCATCCCTTCTACAAAGAGTATGTCTGCGAAATTGATCCTGACCAGCTTGTTCTCATGCCGCGCAAAGAAATAATTAACGGCTGGCTGTTGAATGAGACCGGCGCCGTCTAAACGTGCATTGATCCTTTCGGTAACTTTTTGGGCTGCCTGCAGAAGGCGTTGCATGGAGATCGGTTTTAAAAGATAATCCACCACATTGAGCTCATAGCCGTCCATCGCATATTTGTTGTAGGCTGTTGTAAAGATCACCAGCGGCGGATTTTTTAATGACTTCAGAAAGTCGATACCGCTAACGATGGGCATTTTTATATCCAGAAAAAGTACATCCACCGCATTGGTCTGCAAGGCCTCAAAAGCTTCAATCGCGTTGCCGCATAACCGCAATATCTCCCAGCCGGAAAGCTGTGAAACGAATGCTTCCATTAATTTGCGGGCCTGCGGCTCATCATCAACAATGAGGCATGTTATTGGTTTCATTTCAGCTCTACAATTAAATTTACTTTGTATACACTGTTCCCGGCGGCCGAGGTAAGCCGGTGACTGTTGTTAAAATAATATTGCAGTCTTCGTCGAACGTTCTGAAGGCCGATACCCCCATTCCTGCTGTCCTTTGCCTCTCCCGAATTCGGCGGCACCTGAGGCGGGAGAGGCGCGATAAAATCATTCTCGACCGTCAAATTCAAAACCCCGTTCTGCTGACGTACGGCTACATGGATCCAGGATTTTCCCAGTTGACCGTCTGCGCCATGCTTAAAAGCATTCTCAACAAAGGGCATCAGCAACATCGGCGGTATCCGGTAGCCGGCGAAGTTACCTGCTGCATTAAAAATGATTGTCGTTCTGTCGTCGCAACGAACCCTTTCCAGCTCCACATAATCCTGCAAAATACTGATCTCCTTTTCCAGTTCGATAAATTCCTCATTGCATTCGTATAAAGCAAAACGCATATATTCTGATAGCCGCGCGATCAATTCGATCGACTTTTTCTTTTCGTCCTGCACAATATAGGATTGTATATTATTCAACGTATTGAATAAAAAATGGGGGTTCAACTGTGCCTTCAAAAAATCGAGTTCCAGGCGAAGATTTTCCCGCTCCAGTACCGACTTCAGTCTGTCAGCGACAAACCAGTCGTCCATGAATTTTAAAAAGATGCCCGCCATCAACGCAATAAAAGAAATGCCCAGGTTGTCGCGAAAATAATAATCCCATGTCACCGCTTGCGAATAGTTGGATAGCCCGGTCAGCTTGTATAGTAGAATTTGTTCTACCAGGTACCGCACCGGAATAAATAAAAAGTAAGTGCATACAGTCAAAGCAAGCCGAAAAGGGATGCGAAGGTTTTTGCGTAAACCCGCCCCGGACGACAACACAACAAAGGCGATACAATAAATATAACACACATAAAAGCTGTAAAACAGCAAAGCCAAAGGACCGAACTGGTATTCGAACTCAAAATGATACTCTTTTACATATAGGGATTTAAACAGCGCCTCCAGGGAGAAAATGACGAGTATGAACATCGCATGCAGGAATATCCGCATGGCCGGGAATTTGCCTGACTGGTCCCATCTTTTAAACAGTTGCATAAGCCAAATTGAGAAGGAATGACGAAATATGCTAAAATTACTGACAAACACACGATCTATTGATACGAACCACGCACTTTTAATGACAAATATAGCTGACCGTGATTGAACGCCTTCATGTCGGTCAGGGAAGCGTTTTCAACTCACGCCGGGGCGCATTGGTCAAATCCATTCGGCAAATAGCTATTCAGTCTGTTGTTTTGAGATATGAAAAAACCGATCCTCCTGTTTGCTTTCATTACCATATGCTATTCACTTTGCGCGCAACGCATCCAGGGCATTATTTCAGATGCGGGAACCCGTCAGCCCCTGGTCAATGCCACGGTTAGCCTGCTAATGGCCACCGATTCCAGTCTCGTTAAAGGGGCATTGGCGGGCGACGATGGCAGCTATCACCTGGCGAACCTACAACCAGGAAATTATCTGCTCTCTGTACAAATGATGGGCTTTATCCGGCAAATTATACCTGTTACTATTACCGCCACTGAACTAACCATTGATGTACGCCTGACTGCGGAAATAAAACAATTGGGAGAAGTTACTGTCAAAGCCACCAGACCGCTGGTCGAACGCCGGAGTGACAAAGTTATTTTCCATGTAGAAAACAGTATCGTTGCATCAGGCAACGATGCCCTGGAATTATTAAAAATGACCCCAACGGTTTCCGTGAGTTCGGGCAATGGCATCCGGTTGAAAGGAAAAGAGCATGTGCTGGTGATGCTTGATGGAAAGATGGTTCCGGAAGAAACCCTGGAGGATGTTTTACATGGTTTGTCCGCAGAGCAGATCTCCACGATCGAACTGGTGTACACACCCACTGCCAGTAACGATGCTTCGGCCAGTGGCGGCATCATTAACATCCTTACTAAGAAAGGGATGGGCCGCGGGTTCAACGGAGTTGCCAATGTATCGGCGCTGGAAAGCAGGTATGGCAAGTACAATGGCGGCGTTTCGCTCAACTGGCGACCAGGTAAAATAAATTTATATGGTACCATCAACGGGAGAAAAGACAAAGCTTATAAAAACGAGGTGATAGAACGTCAACTCGATGCCGGCAATGGCTTGTCCCAGGCCATGCATACGCCCGCCGAACTGTTTACAGATGCAAAGACTGTTTCTGGCAAAGTAGGCCTCGATTATACCCTAACCTCCCGGACCACCATTGGTATTTCCGCCGACGGAATCTTTTCTGCATCCAACAACAACATGCTGGCTATGTCATCATTTATAAATGAAACGGGTGGAACCGACTCCAGCCTTATATCAGAAAGTCAGCCGGCCCGAAATAATAATTATAGTTCCTTTGACCTTTATTTTAAAAACAAACTCAATGCAAAGGGCGATCAGTTAGCGCTGAACATCAACCAAACCCATTTCAACGGCCTTACACACCAAACAGTAAATACGACGATCTACCCTACCTACCCCACCCCAGGCGGGTACGCCTTGTCGAATAACAGTACGAGGACCATCATTGATATTACTATGGCTCAGGCCGACTACACACTGGCATTACCACATGGCCTGTCGCTTGGTACGGGTTTTAAGGAACTCTATACCCAATCGAAAAACCGGTCAACAAGCGAGGAGGTGAATGGATTGCCGCAGGAACCAGCGCTCCAGGCCACCGGTTATAAAGAAAACATTGTTGCCGGCTACCTGTTGCTGACCCGGCAGTGGAAGCAGGTACGTGTTCAGGCAGGCCTTAGGGCAGAACATTCCCATTCGCGGTTGAACGGTACGGAAGTGAACAGCGACTATCTCGATCTGTTCCCCAGTGCCATGGTCAGCAAAAAAATATCAGACAAATACCAGGTTTCTCTAAATTATACCAGCCGCATACATCGTCCTTCCTACAAAGCGTTGATCCCCTTCGTAGTGCCGATAGACCGCTATACACAGGAAAAAGGAAATCCCGATCTACAACCAGCGTATTCCAACAGCATCGAACTGGTTAGCACCATCGGTAAGCTGATCTTTACCCTTGGCTATACACATATACGTGATGTTATTACCGACTTTATAGAACAGGACCCGCAAACAAGGGTATGGACCATTACAAAGGGTAATTTTTCCCGAAAGGAGCAATTCGACGCAACCCTTGTGCTGCCTGTAACCGTTACCCGCTGGTGGAGCACGAACAATACCCTGCAAGGCTTTTATAATTCCTTTGTAGACAAAACGGGCAAGGTGGGTGGCGTGATATACGACCGTGGTAAGTACAGCTGTTCAATCAATTCCATCAATACTTTTTTGTTGCCACAAAATATAAAGTCGGAACTCACCGCCGTATACAACTCAGCCTATATCGACGGATTCTACCAGGTCTCCCACAGTTCTGCGATCAACCTCGGATTGTCGAAGACCTTTTTCGAAAAGAAATTAACCCTGAAGCTGGCCGTAAACGATCTGTTTCATCGTAGCGGTTATTCCTTCCAATCAAATTCAGGCAATCTGCATTTGACGGGGAGACATTT
>DASUVL010000190.1:0-5316 GCA_036379015.1 Niastella sp. | reverse complement strand
CTGCCTTTCTTAATGACGACATGAAGGTGGTTTGCAAAGGAAATGGCAGCAATTGTTTTTCCTTTCCTAACATGTCTTTCGCTATCCTGCTTGTGAGGCCACGACCGAGCCTGCCGGTGAATGCCCGCGATAGCGTGGTGTATTTTGCGGCGTCTGAAAAAAGCATTTGTTTATGGATAGACAAGGCATTTGATTCATCACAGGCCAGAAAGGCGGTACCGATCTGAACAGCATCTGCGCCCAGCGTTAAAGCGGCTGCAATACCCCTACCGGTTGCAATTCCTCCTGCCGCGATCACCGGTGTTTTTACCTTTTCTTTAATTAACTGCAGCAATACAAAAGTTCCGGTAGTTGAAGCCTCAGCCGATTGTAGAAATGAGGGCCGGTGCCCGCCGGCCTCAAAACCCGAGGCAATGATCATATCTACACCGGTTTGTTCCAAAACAATGGCTTCATCCAGCGTAGTGGCGGCGCCAACGGTTTTGATGCCGAGTTTGCGGCATTGTGCCAGCACATCGGCGGGTAGCGTGCCAAACATAAAGCTGAACACCTTCGGCCTAATATCCAGGACAACCTGTAACTGGTTTTCAAACCGCGAAGAAAAAGGCGCCGGCTTCTCAGGCATGGGTATACCCAGTTCATCGAAGTATGGCTTGAAAACCTGCCGGGCCTGTTCATATTGCGCATCGGTGATGGTTCCATTTGGCGCATCCGTATCCGACACCCACAAATTGAGGTTATAGGGCTTATTAGTGGACAGTTTTATTTGTTTGTTCACCTCATAAATTTCGGGCGCACTTAAAGTATATGCTCCATAACCGCCAAGTCCACCCGCATTGGATACTGTGGCAACCAGTTCAACCGAAGAGAGACCACCGCCAAAAGGCCCCTGCATAATCGGATAATCAATGCCCAATAACTCCGTAACTTTTGTGTTATGCCACATGACGTTATCATTTATTGGTTAATATCACTCAGCATTTTATTAACGATGACCCATTTATCGTTGATCTTGTGCAATGACAGGAACTCGTGGTAATGGAACGTATACATTTTCACCTTTACCTCGGCAATAGCGATCGAGTTAACCACTTTAATGTTCAGAATATCGCCTTTAAAAGGTGTACCGGTATCTTTAGGGCTTTGACGGTGCTGAACAACATCCAGGTATTCATCAAGTGTTTTGGCATAAGGCTGTCCCTTCACATCGCCAAAAAGTAAAGCGCCAGCTACAAAGGTATTGCTAAGTGTATTTACATCGCCTTCATAAATGGCTTTGAAATAATCATTTTCCAACACTTGTGAAATAGCTAATGAATCTTTTTGCAAGGTTTCCATTTTTATAATGTTTTGTGCCCTGGCCCCCTGTAAACAACAGGATAACAAGGCGATCATTAACAAGGTTTTCATATTTAGTTAAGGTGATGACCGGCGGCCATACCGCCATCAACATTGATGATAGCGCCGGTTATAAAATGGCTTTTTGCTACCGTGTAAATCATCTCCGCAATATCGTTTACTTCGCCCACCCGGTTAACCAGGTGCAAACCGGCACTTTTATCAACCGTATCGCCATGCATAGGCGTACGAATAGTACCAGGAGCGATCGTATTCACCCGGATATTGTTCTTACCAAACTCGGCAGCCAATTGTAGCGTTAATGAATGAATGGCCCCTTTGCTCGACATGGCCGCTGTCACAGGCACACCGCCTAAAGCGTGATGCACCAGGGGTGTACCAATGTTGATCACCACACCATCCTGCTGTTTCAGCATTTGCGGAATAACAGCCTGGGTGGTGAAAAAAGTACCCTTCAGGTTGGTGTTCAAAAACCGGTCGAGGTAAGTTTCATCTACTTCCAGGAAAGGCCTGGTTTCAAAAATACCGGCATTATTTACCAAAACATCTACTGAACCAAATTTGTCGATAGCAGTACTAACCAATTGTTCACCAGTTTGTTTATGACTTACATCGCCGGCTACCATAGCCAGGTTTGGTCCGGCGCCCAGTTCATGGTAAGCCTGCTCCAGTTTCTTGGGGGTGGTGGAATTGATGACCACATTATCGCCCTTTTCTAAAAAATATTTGGCTACTGCTTTTCCTATACCCGACGAAGCGCCGGTTATAATTACTGTTTGCTTTTTCATCTGAAAATATTTATTGTTTTTTTAGCCAGATGGATCTTACCATCCTGCCCGATAAATCGGGTCGGGATGGACGATTCATATAATTATTTTTTATCGGCGGTTATTCCTTTTTCACGTAGTACAGATACCTGTTCGCCTGCGTAACCCCAATTATCCAACTCTATTTCCTGAATGGCTACATGGGTAAGATGTGGATCTTTGTTAAGCACCTCAGTGATCAGATCAGTTACACCTTTTATCAATTGCTGTTTTTGTTCGCGGGTAACGCCCTCACGGGTCACCTCAATTTTTACGAATGGCATAATGGTAGTTTTTATGCTAAGGCCGGCGCTGCGACGGCCTTAGCGGTGATAGTTACATGTAAATCAAAATCATTGTAAATAAGGGTATCGCCCAGGTCTTTGAAGAAATTGCCCGAGCGGAACTTAATACCGTATTTGGTACGGTCAATCACTATTTTGCCAGTGGCAGTTAACGAGTCACCGGCGATGTTAATACTGGCATCAAAGCTAACCGGCCCGGTAATGCCTTTGATGGTTAAAAACCCTTCGATGTGATTGTTATTGACTGTGGCAATTTCGAAGGTAGCTTCAGGATATTGCTCTGAAGCAAAGAAGTCGGGTGAAGCCAGGTGACCGGCAAACTGGGCATTGGTAGCCGGTTCGGTAATGTCAAGGATTTTAATAGAAGTGGTGTCAATGATAAATTGACCGCCACTCAATGTACCATCGGTTACAGTGAGTGAACCTTGTTTAATGGCGATGGTACCATTATGGGAGCCAGTTACTTTCCGGCCCGTCCAGTCGATGTTACTCCCGGTAACTACGATCTCAAATTGTTGTTTTTTCATTTTGTGTGCTTTTATTGCAACACAAAGGACGGACAGAATTTACTGGTGGTTACGTGATGTACATCACATTCTAATGATCGTTATAAAGACGGCTCAATGTTTCTCTGGAAACGCCTAAATAGGCAGCGATCAAATGCTTGGGCACAAGATTATACAATTGCGGATAAAGTGCCAGCAACTCTTCATAGCGGGCCCTGGTATCGTTGTTCATGAAAGACAGCAGCCTTTTCTGTGAAGCCACATACCCCTTGTTGGTACGCCAGCGAAAGAAATGTTCTGCCTGGTGTATCTCGCTGCAAACCTTTTCACGATCTGCATTCGACAGGGAAAGCACCTCCACATCAGTAACGCAATCAACGTTGATAGTTGCTCTTTTTTGTGTATAAAGCGCGTTGTAGTCCGACGTCCACCAGGTTGGCATGGCGAACTGCAGAATATACATTTTGACCTGATCATTAATGTAGAATGCTTTTAAACAACCTGAAAGCACAAAATACTCACAGTCCACTTTATCGCCTTCCCGTATCACGGCCTGGCCCTTTTTGAAAGACAATTGTTTAAAATGGGAGAAGAAATATTCGAACTGCTCATCGGTCAATGAGGCCGTTTTGGCTATATGCTCTTTTAATATTACTTTTCCATCCATGTAAATCAAAAATATGCATTTTTCAATAATGCTATTTGTAGAGCCTATTAACCTACCTTTACTATCTAACCTTGCATACTATTAACATGAAGCAGAAGCCTGTTAAAATTCTTATAGCAGATGATGACCTGGAGGACCTGGAATTAATTGAAGAAGCCTTATTAAGAATAGAGCCAACTGTGGAACTGCAAAAATTCACTAATGGGAAAAAGGCCATTGAATATTTAGTGTCGAGCCTGGACCAGGAATTGCCCTGCCTTATCGTACTGGACTACAGTATGCCGGAGATCAATGGCTCACAGGTTCTTTCCAAAATTAAAAACGAGGCGCGTTACCACCCCATTCCCAAAATAGTATTAAGCACGTCAAATGCCCCGCTTCACATACATGAGTGCATTGCCAACGGCGCCACAGAATATGTGGTGAAACCGGATAATATGAAAGATCTGAATGCGCTTGCTCATAAATTATTGGCCTTCTGCCAGGCTGATTAATTAAGCGCTAGGCAGATATATAGAGAAATTTGCCCCTTTATCAGCCTTTCCGCTAGCCTGAATATATCCCCTGTGATTCTGGGCAATTTTTTTACAAATAGCCAGTCCTATCCCCGATCCCGTTGCCTCTGACGCATTATTGAGTCGCTGAAATATTTCAAATATTTTATGGGCATACCGTGCATCAAAGCCTACCCCATTATCTATCACAGAAATTTTATGAAAATGACTGGCTGACTCCCGCCTGTATTCCCGTATCTCACCGGCATTAACCAATTCATATTTTACAACGATCTGCAGTTCCCTGTCGGGATGTTTATATTTTACCGCGTTATTGATCAAATTAAACATCAATTGCTTTATCTGGAAGGGAACGGCTTTTATAACCGGAAGTTTTTCTATTTCAATTTTTCCATTTTTACGCTCCAGCTCTTCTTTATGCATATGTACCACCTCATCCAGTATCTCATTTAAATTGACTGTTTTGTTGCTTTCAATATTTGAGGTTGACCTGGAATAGCCTAACAGGTCATCGATCAGCTTTTTCATTCTATCAACCGCGGCAATAGACCGGTTTAAATAGTCGCCCGATTTTGGACTTAACCGATTGCCTTCGTCTCCCGCAATATAATCACTGTAAAAATGGATCTTCCGCAAAGGTTCTTTCATATCATGTGAAGCAGCATATACAAACTGCTCCAGTTCCTTATTCTGAAATTCGAGCTGACTGAGATACTCATGCATTTTGTCTTCTGCCAGTTTTCGTTCGGTCAGGTCACGTGTCACTTTAGAAAAGCCCATCAGGTTATTTTCAGGGTCATGCAAAGCCGTTAGCACAATGCTGCCCCAAAAAGTGGTGCCGTCTTTTCTTTTCCTCCAACCTTCATGAATGGCTTTCCCTGTTCTCCTGGCAAGCTCAAGCAATGTTAAAGGCAGTCCGTTTTCTCTGTCTTCGGGCAGGTAAAATTCTTCGAAGCTTTTTCCTACAATATCTTCCTCCTTATACCCTTTTATTTTTTCGGCGCCTTTATTCCAGTTTTGAACAATCCCATTCACATCTAACATGAGTATCGCATAGTCTTCCACTTCCTCAACCATTTTATGGTAACGCTCTTCACTAATTTTCAGATCTTCGGACCTACGCTTTAGATCTATTACTTTCTTTTCAACTTCCTTTTC
>DASUVL010000189.1:0-3375 GCA_036379015.1 Niastella sp. | reverse complement strand
GATCCCTGGTGATCATTTCAGTAAGCTGTGTACGCGCTTTGTTAAACACTTCGGCACTGCTGAAGTCGATGGTCCAGTAAACCGGAATTTCAGACCATACCAGTATACCCAGGGAGTCGGCGGTACGCGTCATGTTTTCATTATGCGGATAATGCGCCAGGCGCACCATATTACACCCCAGCTCTTTTGCCCAGCCCAGTAATTGCAAGGCATCCTGTTTGCTGTATGCCCTGCGTATCTGTTGCGGTATTTCTTCATGTATACAGATACCGCGCATAAATAACGGCTTTCCATTCAGCAGTATCTGCTTACCTACAACCTCTATCGTACGAAAACCAATCTTGTCTTCTATACGGTCGGTACTGGTGCTGATCACAACATTATACAGTTTGGGCGTTTGCGGCGACCAAAGCTGTACCGCCGGCAGATTGAATTTTACTGCTACTTTATCGCCCGTTACCGGAAATGCTTTTTTAATTTTTAACTCCGGAATTTCAACAATTGCCTCTTTGAGGCCCTGCCATCCATTGAGCAGTATCCATCCTTCTACCGGAATATTCTTTGTTGTTTTTACCGATGCACCCTTTTTTAACTGAATGCTGTAATCCTGTATAAATGCCGGTGGTACTTCTATCAGTTGTACATCGCGGGTAATACCGCCATAATTCCACCAATCGGTGTTTACAGTAGGCACTTCGTCTTTATGGCGGGTGTTATCAACTTTCACCACCAGATAATTACCAGTGGCTTTTAAAACAGTATCAGGCACTTCAATATTAAACGGCGTAAACCCGCCTTTGTGCATACCCAGCTTTTTACCATTGAGGTATACATCGGCTTCATAATTTACCGCACCAAAATACAGGTATACTTTATTGGCCGGGTTACTCTTTGCAAAATCAAAAAGTTTCTTATACCACACAATCCCTTCGTAATACAGGAACTTTTCGGCCTGGGAGTTCCAGTCGCCAGGCACCTGTAACGTATATTTATCAGTGAATTTATGTTCCTTGCGTTCGGTTTTATTAACCGGTTCGTCGGTAGTCCAATAGGCTTCCCGATCATTCTCCTTTTTCTCCATGTAACGGTAATCGTAAAACCCCGTTCCATATGGATCAATTATATATTGCCAGGTGCCATTGAGACTGGTTGCTTTTCGGGCATTTATGTCTGTAATAAGCGTTGTTTGCGCACATGTTGTTATATGGGCAAACAGTACAAAGGTGAAAATCAGTGATAATTGTTTCATATTACTTACTACTTACAACTTCTTTATATCTCTTACACGCTTCAATAAAATAATAATCGCCATAGGTCAATGGCACATCTATCTCAGTACCATTTGGCATATGACCTACCCCATGTTGTAAAATGAACCCGCCATTGGTACCAGGTGCCGCTTTATAATTTGGGGTTGACAAATTTTCAATCATGGTTTCTGCCACCTGCATATACCGGCGGGCTTCTTTGCCTTTGGTATACTGGCTCAACTCAATGAAGGCAGACGCCATGATCGCAGCAGCAGAGGCATCGCGCAAAGCATTGGGAATACCAGGGGCATTAAAATCCCAATAAGGAATTTTATCGGCCGGCAAATTGGGATGCGACAAAATGAAGGCAGCTATATGTTGTGCCTGTTGCAGGTAACGAACGTCTTTGGTTGCCCGATAACAAACAGTGTATCCATATAAACCCCATGCCTGTCCGCGGGCCCAGGCCGATGCATCAGCAGCACCCTGCGCTGTTTTTTTCTCTTTAACGGCACCAGTAGTTACATCATAATTTAATACGTGGTAAGAACTGTAATCGGGGCGGAAATGATTTTTCATGGTAGTGTTAGCATGGGTAACAGCTATTTTATAAAATGAAGAATCGCCGGTAGCCTTTGTTGTTTCAAACAACAACTCCAGGTTCATCATATTATCAATGATCACCAGGAAATCAGTTGGGTTTTTAGAATCCCATGATTTGATACATCCTATCTTTTCATTAAACCGGGTACTGAGGGAACGGGCGCTGTTGAGTAATATTTCGTTGTATGCAGGTTGTGGTTTTATCCTGTTGGCATTGCCAAAACTGCAATACATCATAAAACCCAGATCGTGGGTGGTTGTATTATATTGTTCTTTTTGTAATACGGCTAAAATACGTACGGCTTCATTATACAGCACCGTGTCGCCAGTTTGTTCGTACAGGTATAATAACGTACCGGGATAAAAACCGCTGCACCACCATTCTGAATTACTGGTTTCGGCCTTGCCGGTTTTGGGATCGAAGGTTTTTGGGAACCGGTCCTGCGGCAACGTAGCTTTTAATACTTTATATTGCTTTGCTCCATCTTCAAAATTGGTTTGTATAGTTTGCAAAAGAGGAGCATTGGTTCCGGAGGTGGATCTTTTTTGGGATTCACAGGCAATGCCTATTACTATTACACTAAAAATAGCAGGGACAATAACAGTTAGTTTCATGAATGGCATCAATTTCCGTCGAAAATAATGAATAGTTCTTAGTTACTGAGTTTGTAAGTTATAATAAGGAAGCCTGATTGTAATTTCAGGCCTCCTGTTTTAACCAAAACAAACTAACGAACTTTTAAGACCAACAAACTAATACCCTTCGTTTTGCTCCAATACAGCATCTTTATTCAGATCTCTTTCTGCCTGAGGAACGGGTAACAGCAGGTGTTTACTGGTTAAACCTATTACCGGATTGATGGTTTGGGTATTGTATTTATTGGTTCTGGTGACCAGGGTGCCGGTACGCATCAGGGTCATACGCCGGTTCTCTTCGGCCAGTAATTCCCGCGCTCTTTCATCCAGTATAAAATCCATGGTTACCTGGCCAGCGGTTACAGGCGTGGCGTTTGCCCTTGACCTGATCGCATTCAATGAGATAACCGCGTCGTTTATCTTACCCTGTTTAAATTGCGCTTCGGCCAGCAACAAATACGTTTCACCCAAACGCATTAAAATAAAATCTTTAAACATAGCAAATCCAAATACATCGTTCGGATCATACTGGTACCATTTGGTGGTATGCGGTGCAGTTTTAAAAACGGTATCAGCGCCTGTATAGGGCACCTGCTGGCCATAATTCGGCTTACCCACTGTATTGTAATAAAACTTATGACGAAGGTTATTCTCAGAATTACGCATGTCATTGGCGCCATACAATCCATACACCACCCAATCGGTCAGGCGCATTCTGCCAATACCTCTGCCACCCAGGGAATCGCAAATAGTCATATCAGTGATCTGGTAATAAGCAGCGCCCCAGTTACGGCGTTGTTGCGGAGCACCACTGTAACCGCCTACAACCGTGGCGATGTTTTCTAACTCCAATACCCAGATGGCTTCTTTATTCCCCTGCCCGTAC
>DASUVL010000188.1:0-2483 GCA_036379015.1 Niastella sp. | reverse complement strand
CATTCTCTGTAAAGCTGTTCAATGTGGTATAATCAATGCCATTTGAAGAACGTTGTATATTGAATACAGTACCAACCTGTACATTATTTACCTGCCATTTTACCGAAATGTTTTTGTCATTATTACGTAATGCCTGAATACCAGTAACAGTTACCGGCAATGTTACACCTATTCCCTGTATACTGATATTGTCTAACACTACCCGGCTTAACCCACCACTTGTTATACTGCTATTATAGCCATATAAACGAAAGGTTATAGTCGTATATAAATGGTGGAAGCTACTGCCAAGCGGAACCGTATAATTGTTATAGGTATGTACTAAACTATTGGATGTGATATCAGCGGCAAAACCATCGAGGCTCGATCGCAGGCTCCAGGAAGTAGGTCCTGAACCGGATGGTGATCCTGTAGTACTGCGCCGAATGCGCAATACAATACTGCTAAGATCCAACTGATAACCTGTATTGGGACTAATGCTGAATTCGACGTAAGCGCTGGTGTTGATAGCTCCTGCTGGCCAGCCGTCTTCTCCATAATATTCACTGTTGGTATTAAAGACCTTGGAAGGAATGCCCGCACTGAAATTGGCTACAGAAACCGTATTGTAAGTACCACCGGTGCCAACCATGGTATTGGTGAACCCCCAGCTGCCTATTGTTTGTGACAAACAGGGAAGAGCGATCAATGCATGCAGCAACATAGCGCACACATGTTTACTACCGGGTATAAACCATAGCGGTTTACCACCAGTGTTGGTTGTTTTCGGTGTAGGGGCGGGCATTAGGGTCAGTTTTCGGGATTAAAACACTTAATAAACGTTAAATATATTTGCTTATTACATATGTGGACATCAATGCTTTATAAACAAGATAAGTGATATATAAAGTAGATTAAAAATCATATGTTTAGTCCCAATCGCAACTCATAATTTTTTTTTACATTCAGGAAAATAATCCAGCATGCAGCTAAAACAGTCAATCCAATGGGTCCTGCAACCTTTTCTATTACTGCTCATAACATCCGTACAGGCACAGAAAAACCAGCAACCGCTCATTGATCAGCAGGCTGCAGCAATTCTACCCAAAGTCATTGAATGGCGCCGTTATCTGCACCTGCATCCTGAACTATCGAACCGTGAATTCCAGACCGCTCAATATATTGTCGAACATCTTAAAAAGCTCGGGCTCGAAGTGCAAACCGGCATAGCCAAAACCGGCATTGTGGCCATTTTACGGGGCGGACAACCGGGTCCGGTAGTCGCGTTACGCGCTGATATGGATGCCTTACCCGTAAAGGAACGGGTTGATATTCCATTCAAATCTACCGTCAGAGCTGAATATATGGGCGATACGGTCCCGGTCATGCACGCTTGCGGTCACGATAGCCACGTGGCGATGCTTATGGGCGCAGCAGAAGTATTATCATCTATGAAAAAAGATGTGCCCGGTACCGTTAAATTCTTTTTTCAACCGGCCGAAGAGGGCACGCCCGGGAATGAAGAAGGTGGCGCACCCTTAATGATAAAAGAAGGCGCCATGGATAATCCCAAAGTAGATGCTGTCTTCGGCATGCACATTGAATCGGATATTGAAGTAGGTACGTTCGAATACAAATCCGGCGCATTTATGGCTTCATCTGACTGGTTCACCATTACCATAAAAGGAAAGCAAAGTCATGGTTCACAACCATGGAAAGGTGTTGATCCCATTGTAGTGGGTACTGAAATTGTAAATGCCCTGCAAACTATTGTAAGTCGCCAATCGGAGCTGACCAAAGCCCCGGTAGTTATTACTGTTGGAAAGTTTCACAGTGGTGTGCGCCCGAATATTATTCCAGAAGAAGCCGTGCTGCAGGGTACCATTCGCACTCTGGACAGCAAGATGCAAAAAGAAACGCATGATCGCATTCGCAAAATAGCTACCACCATTGCCCTGGCGATGGACGCAACTGCAGAAGTTACTATTGATACCAAAACCCTGGTTACATACAATGATCCGGCCCTGGTAAAAATGATGGTACCTACATTTGAAAGAACTGTGGGCAAAGAAAATGTAAAAGAGCGTGAATGGGTAACCGGTGCGGAAGACTTTTCTTATTATGGAGAAAAAGCGCCTGCTTTTTTTATATACATAGGCGGAATGCCAAAAGGATTTGATAAATCAAAAGCGCCGCCACATCACACCCCCGATTTTTACATCGACGATAGCCGGCTCGATGTGGGCGTAAAGGCGTTCTGCAATCTGGTGTTTGATTATGCGAAGAGTAAGAAGCCCACTGGGAAATAGATAAACTATTACCATTCATTTATCATAAACAACGCATTGTTGCTATCCGCATTTGTGTTACTGATCGTTGCACCAGCCTTCTTAAAAAGAAAGACCTGCCAGGTACGCAAATCACATTAGCGCAGCTGACAGGTCTTTTTGTATTTTTCATTCTTCATTTCTCATTTCCCTTACTTCTACATTCAACACTCTTCA
>DASUVL010000187.1:0-3561 GCA_036379015.1 Niastella sp. | reverse complement strand
TCACTTCTTCATCGTATTTAGCCTGAGCTTGTTTCACAGCGGTATCATAGTCGGTTTTTGCTTGCGGCAGTGGAGTCCAGAAGAGTTCCACATCAAAAAGTAATGAAGGTTCGCCACCAAAGTTTACATGATCTAAAATCAGACTGAATGATCCGCCGACTTTGTCTTGAATCTCCGCCGGCCGGGAGATGGCCTGCTTATTACCTTGCGGACCGACCAGCCGAACTTCGGCCAGTTCATAGTTGCTTTGTGGTGGATCAAATTTGTATTTAAACGGACCCATGACTACTTCCTTGTCTTCTTCGTCTTCATCGGTCGTATTGGTTCTGTTACCCGTATACGGTTCACCAGATCTTTGTTTGGTTTTCCCATAGTCAGCGCCCTTGTCATCATGGGGGGTGCCGGGCATGGGTTGAAAGGGAATGGGAAGTGAAACTTTTTTAGGGATGGCTGATGGTGGCGGACCGATTTCGGGTCCTTTCAAATTGGATAGATCCGGTGATTCAGCAAAATGTACGAGTTCAGCAAGTCCGAGTTTCAAACCGGCATTGTCGATGAATACCTGCCAGCACAACTGAGTACCCAAATCCTGCAATTGAACACCTATGCGCCGCATTTTGCGACGCAGTTCATAATTGATTAAATCGGGTCCCGTATTTTGCAACACATAACGACGACTACGCATGTCGCTTGTTTCCGTAACGGTTTTAAATACGGATTTAAAACTACGTTTGATATCAGATGATAGTTTTTCTGCCTGTTCCCGGGTTTGTTTTTGTGTGTTCTCGCGGGCGTCCTTACGGGTAGATTCAGCGCCAAAACTAGCTGTTGCAGTACCCTGATAGACTTTGTAGTTCACGGTATTGGTCATCGAAACACCGAGTTTGGTACTACTGCTATTTTCGGATTTAACGGCATCACTGATTTCATCTTTTACGGCCGAACTTTCTTCTGTGTGACTGTTAATTTCCTGATAGGTTTCTTCTGTTCGTTCAATCATTGTTTTTCGGGTACTGACTTCGATGAGTTCAATAGTTGTTCCAGGCGCAAGCCAAATGTGTTCCACCGGTTCCCCGACAAATGTGCCCAAATCAAAAAAATACTGTCGGAATAAATGTACCAGGCCAACAGGTGACAATGAACCGCTTTTATCATTGGGATCAATGTTCGACAGAGGATCCGTTGGAAGCAGGATATCCGTTAAAGGCGGGGCTGTGTGAATATGGAAAAGCTTTTTGAGTTCATTAGGATCTAATCCTCCCTGACCTTCCGCATAGGATAAGAGGAATGTCGCAATCTGGGATTCGAATTGCATATACTCCAGATGTTTTTGCTGATATGCTGCCAGTAAGGCGGGTGTGACGCCCTGCCCCCTGGTCTCTGCCTGCATTTCCAGATTCAGTCGGTTTTTGTAGATGTCGTTCACTTTTCGTAACGGTCCATGATCAACATCCATCAGTTGATTGATCTCTAAAATCTGATTCCACTCTTCGTCTTTGGGCAAGCGGCCGTTGGTTCCCGGGTTATCCACAAAAGCCTGAACCGAAGATTGTACAATCTTTAGCAATTCACTATTCAGATTTTTGGCTAAAGTGACTTTGAACGGAGATTTTCCGTGGGCGGGCTCCAATGGCAATGCCATAAATTCAAGTGGATGTGGATTGTTTACCGTGGCCGGACCAGGGGTGAGTCTGCCATCCAGAATTTTCTTCACCTGTGGATCAATAAATCCGCCACCTTTTTGAATCCACTTTTTTGTCAGTTTAGATTCCCACCCAAGTAATGGTTGATAAACTCCATAATGTTCACTGGCGTAGGGTGTAATACCCTTATATCGATCGATGTCTTTAAATAAGTCAAACATAAGTAAGGCTTAAGAATTTGTATGAATGATCATTGCTGAAATAGACGAGAACAACGTTTATAAATTTAAGAAACCAGCCGCAGGTACTGGATCAAACTGAGTAAGTGGTATGAAAAATTTATTAAGTGGCATGAAAACTGATTAAGCGGCACTTATACAGCTATTTTAGATTTGTGCAATTCAAATTGAGAAAAAAAATTCTTCTAAATTTAGATGTTTCCAAAATTAGTCAATGATGCAAGAAATCAATGCTCGCTATTTTCCCGCAGCAGGACCCTTCAGGATTGAAGAAGACAGTTCTTCGGTTACTCCACTTGTTGATGGAGAAGAATATTTTAATGCCGTGAGGATGGAAATTGGTCGCGCCCAAAGTCCGGGTGATGCGATTTATATGCTCGGCTGGAGATTTGAGGCTGACTTTCGGTTTAGTAAACAGACGAGCGATCCTTCTGAACTCCGTACCGTTCTGGCTATTAAAGCAGCTGCCGGTGTTGACGTGAGAATCATCATGCCAACGAAATGGCAGTTACTTAATTGGCTTGAAAGCGAAACTGAAGAAAAATTGCTAGGCAGAGACAATAATGACCTGAAAAATCTTCTGAATTGGTTCGGACCTAAAGGGAATATATTACATACGGATCTTTTTAGAAAAGAAACAGTAGGGCGGGATACACCACTTAGCGGGCGTGTGTTATTGGATCATTCTGGTGAACTCTTTGGTACGCATCATCAAAAAATGGTTGTCGTCATACGTAATGGTGCTGCGGTCGGTTTCGTGACAGGCATTGATTTTCTGGCCGATCGTCTCGATAGCCGCCGTCATGATGAGTCGCTTCCAAGGCAGTATGCACCGAATTCAAAAGAAACGATCAAATATTATTGGCATGATGCGGGGGCTAAAGTAGAAGGTCCAATCGTTAATGCTCTCCTGCACATTTTTCGTGCCCGCTGGACCTATTGTACGACCTTACAGAACAGGGGTTTTCAACTGGCTGATAAACAAAATATACCGTCTCTGAATCCAAGAATAGAGATGACCATGCCTGTTAATAAAGCGAAGAGTACACCTCTTTCCTCTGCTGCCTTAAAAGGCGTCTTTTTAGCAGCGAACTTACCTGAAAGGGACGTTAAGGGTGCCAATCCGGCTTTTCATGAAGCGCATGGTATGTTTGCTCGTCCGGCGATACATACGACGGGGGAGTTGTATAAAAAGGCGATCCAGGCAGCGCGTAAATATATTTATGTGGAAGATCAGTATTTCGACGCGGAGTCATTACATAGCGTAATGCAGGATGCTGTTAGGCGGGGAGTGAAAATTATTGGAGTTCTCGGCGGGTTTAGCGACGATGAGGGAAAATTAGTTGATCCCAAATGGTCGGATCCGTTTCTAAAAGGATTGGGATCGGACAAAGTCGCTGTGATGCTGGTTAAAAATACCATCGTTCATTCCAAGCTGATGGTTATTGATGATGAATTTGTTGCCATCGGATCGACTAACTTCAAGGACCGGTCGCTGATCGAAGCGGAGGATAAAGGAGGGGGAGTCGATAATGCCATGCGCGATTTTCTAAAAGAAGTCAAGCAGGCCTGGGGTACCGATTCCGAATTAACAATTGCGGCGGTTGACGATCGACAGACCAGTCAAAATATCGCGATGAGAGTGCGAATCTTGCTTTGGGCAGAACATCTGCGGGTCG
>DASUVL010000186.1:0-11134 GCA_036379015.1 Niastella sp. | reverse complement strand
GCGTTGAATGACGCTCACTAAAGGTAGGATATAAATTTACCACCATAACCGGGAGACATCTATCAGGTTTAATATATAAAAAGCGAACATATGAACAAACTAATTTTTCTGAAAGCGGCCACTTTACTCATAACTTCCATGCAGCTTCAGGCGCAAACCATCTTTGTAGACCCAGTGAAGGGCAATGACACGTATGCAGGAACAACAACAGCGCCACTGGCATCGTTGGATAAAGCGGTTACTATAGCCAATTCCTTTAGTGGACAGGAGCCGGTGAACATTCGTTTATTCCCCGGACTTTATGTACTTACAGATAAAGTGACCATCCAGTCGGCTTCAAAAAGAAAAGCCGGCATCCGCTACAGTATCGAAGCGGCCTGCCTGCCTGATGATACGGCCTGGTCGTCTTTTAAAATGCCGGTAATACAATCTGTTTCACCGAATAATACGATGGTGCCGTTCCCCCACTCCGTGGGTATACTTGTAGCAACTGCAGATGTCAGTTTCCGGGGGATCAAATTCATTGGCAATGCCCATCCCGCTGTAACTTATTATTATCCTGTCAACAAGGCGGATTCATTGCTGGGAGGACTGGAAGTATCACAGTGCTATTTCGCCGGCGACCGTTATACTGCTCCTATACAGGGTGGCGTGTGGGCACATGGTCCCGGTACCAAAATAGATCATTGTATTTTCTATCATTGCAACAACGCGCTGTTATTCTTTAAAGGTGTACAGCATTTTTCCGTAACGAATACCATTATTTGCGGGGCTTATGAAGCAGCCATGTGGGTATGGTTGCAAAACGGCCAGTTCGTGTTCCGAAACAATATTGTTGCTGACTGTGAGTATCTGTGGACAATTCCTCCGGATGCTGCTCCCAAAGTACGCTTTGAACATTCGCAGTTCATTAATATCACTAACTATGCAGGCAACTGGAAAAAAGGAATGGTGCCTGCCAGCCATGCCAGCTTTGTGATGGAAAATGTGCAGCAATCTCCCAAAACACCAGGGAGCGTTGCGGAGAATGCCCGGCAGTCTGCAAGGCTTACGGGACTGCCCATCTTTCCTGGAACGTTTATGAAAGGGCCCGGACTGTTTACACATGATCAGTTACCCGAAAAGATGTTGCCCTAACGGCCTGGTGCATATATTTTCGTGATTATAATATCAACTCACATTAAAGAGTTGTTGCATGCATTGCTTTCTTGTATATGCTGCCAACGCATCATGACTATAACTACGTACGCTATTCGCGTTTCAGAAATTCTTTATAATTTTATGTTGTAGTTATAGTTATGTTGCACCAACCTGATCATATTGAAAGAGAATTACTGCGCGAAATTGCGGAAGGGAACGAAACTTCGTTTACTGAAGTTTATCATAAGTATTGGAAACTACTCTTTTCAGTGGCAGCCAATAAGCTGAATAACCTAGCAGATGCTGAAGAAGTGGTTCAGGATGTGTTTGCTGATCTCTGGAAACGCAGGTCAACAATCAATATCCGGCAATCACTGAAATCTTATTTGGCGGCTGCCGTTAAATTCCAGGTATACAGCCTGCTGAATAAAAAATACCGTCAGCGCCAGCACGAACAGGCCATGCAGCAACATACTTTCACAACCTCACACGTTGAAGAACAATATGATCTCAAAGCATTGCAGGAACAATTACAACAAACAACCGCCCGGTTACCTGAACGCTGCCAATTAGTATATGAACTAAGCCGGGAAGCGGGGCTTTCCAACAAAGAAATTGCCCAATCCCTGGATATCTCCGAAAAAACGGTCGAAAACCAAATGACCAAAGCATTGAAGCATCTCCGTGCATCCCTGAAATCCTTTTTTTCCTTCCTGTTTTAACGGGCTAAAAAAAAAAATTTAAAACCTGTAGGGGGTGCGGGCTTATTTTCTTACCTGTATAGCAAATAGACTTTTATGTCTGAAAAAGACGTCCATGATCCTGGCTATTATCAGGAACTGGCACATAAACTGGTCACTGGTACTATTACTCCGGCAGAAAAACAACTGCTTGAACAGTGGTATAATGCAGATCAGGATAGCCCTGTAGAGCTCCCTGCTTCGTTTGTCATCAACGAAACCGAACATGAAAAACGCCTGCTTGCTAAAATCAGGCAAAAAGCAGGAATGGATAGTACGGTAGCACCTGTACATCGTGCCCGGGTTCTTACAACTTATCGCTGGTGGGCTGCAGCCGCGGCTGTTCTGTTGGTGACAAGTGTGGTAACGTATTTTTTTAATGCGAAATACGATAGCAGGAGCCTATATGCAGTAACCGATTCAACAAGGGCGCACCAGATCGTTTCAACATTACCTGGCGAAATTAAAAAGGTGGTTTTGCCCGACGGTAGTGTGGTATGGCTAAATTCGGCATCCTCTATTCGTTATCCCACCACCTTTAATGACCAGGAACGGGTAGTAGATCTATCAGGTCAGGCATGGTTTGATGTACAACATGCCGATAAGGTTCCTTTCCTCGTTCATTCCGCCTCGTTTACAACATCTGTTCTGGGAACAGCCTTTGACATCAAAGATTACCCGGGTGAAAAAGATCAGATGGTATCCGTACAACGGGGTAAAGTAAAAGTGCAGTCAGGCGCCAACCTGTTGGCCACCCTGGAGAAAGGAAACCAGGTAAAAGTAACCTCCGGTAAAATGGTGCATCAACAACCGGTTGATACCTCCGCTATAGGTGGCTGGAAACAGGGCGACCTGGTGTATACAGATGAAACGCTCGAAGCCATTGTTGCCGACCTGCAAAGAGTATTCAAAGATCCAATCGTAATAAAAAATACAGCCATTAAGGACGTACGAACTACGGGCGTATTTAATAAGCGTACAGGTGTACGGCAAATACTTGCCATTATATGCAATATCACCGATAGCCATCTTTCAAATAAGAACGGAATTTTCATTATAGAATAAGCAAACCCATAAAAGATTGTATGAAACGGATCTTACCCATCCTGTTACTGATATCCTGTGCCCTGTTGTCAATAAACCGTATCCAGGCACAGGACATCAACAAAGTAACCATCAGCATTGAACTGAATAACGTAACACTGAAAGAGGCGCTGGCCACTATAGCAAAACTGACTACTTTTAAATTCACCTACAAAACGGTTGATATAGCCGGCATTCGCAACATCCGGTACCAGCAGCAAAATGTATCTGTGAAAATGGTGCTGGATGATCTGTTAACTAAAAATGGATTGCAGTTTGAGCAGGTGCAAACTTATATACTGGTAAAAAAGATCTCCCCCAAAGCGGGTCAAACGGCAACGTTATATGGATTTGTAACTGCTGCCCAATCGGGTGAAGCCCTCATCGGCGCTACCATCAGTTTGTTGGGTAGTAAAACATACACGGCCGTGACCAATGCATACGGCTTTTATTCACTCACGGTTCCTGCTGGAGAATATGTACTGAATGGATCGCACATTGGATTCCTGGAGAGCAATGAAAGTATGGTCATTGAAGAAAGCCACCGGCATAACATCGGGTTGCGGGTTAAAGAGACCGATACACTGCAGGCCGTTATCGTATCAACTTCCGGTAAAAAGAGTATAGTGCAGAATGTTGTAACGGGTAATCACCGGCTAAGCACCCTTGAAATAAAAAGAATAGCCATGGGCGGTGGTGAGCCCGATGTATTGAAAAGTCTGCAGTTCTTACCAGGTATCCAGTCTGCTGCAGAAGGCACCACCAACTTATCGGTACGTGGCGGCTCTTACGACCAGAACCTGATCCTTTTGGATGAAGCGCCCGTGTATAATCCCACCCACTCTCTTGGCTTCTTTTCCGCTTTTAATACAGATGCCCTGAAAGATGTGGCCATTTATAAAGGTGTATTCCCTGCGCAATATGGCGGGCGGCTTTCTTCCGTCGTAGATATCCGCATGAAGGAAGGCAACAGCAAACAGTACACGCTTACCGGGGGCATTGGTTTAGTGGCCAGCCGGCTTACCTTCGAAGGTCCTGTTAAAAAAGGAAGATCTTCTTTCATGATCTCCGGCAGGTACAGCAATACAGGCGCTGTATTGAATAGAGCATATAAATGGGGTATTATCAATGCCGGTACCAGCAGCAACAAGATCTCTTTCTACGACCTGAATGCAAAGTTTAACACTGTTCTGGGTAACCGTGACCGCCTTTATTTATCGGCTTATACGGGATACGACAATTTTCACCTGCTGCCGATCGATATGACCACCCGCATGAACTGGGGTAATACCACGGTCACCGCCCGTTGGAACCATATCTTCAATACACGCTTATTTGCCAATACTTCCCTGCTGTACAGCCATTACAAGTATACCCATGTCATGATGGACGGTATCAGGGATTTTTCCTGGCGGGCCAGCCTGAAAGAAGTGACGTTGAAAACCGATTTCGACTGGAGCACCACCAGGAACAGCCTGTTGAAATTGGGTACTGGCATTACTTTGCAGGATGTATGGCCTGGCAAAATGGTACCTAATCCAGCCCATTCCACAGCCCAAAGCGTTACGCTGAACAACCGCAGTTCGGCCCAGGTGTTTACTTACATCAATCATGAACAAAAAATAAACAAAAGAATAAGCGTATCCTATGGCATCCGCGCTACCGGCTTTGCCGCACTGGGAGATGCGCGGGTATACCGGTATAATGCCGACACCACGGCTGTGATCGATAGCAGTTTTTATGGGAAAGGGAAGATCATACAATCTTATTTCGGCGCCGAACCAAAAGCCACTGCAAGGTTCTTATTATCCCCTGCTGCTTCATTGAAAGTAGCATACGGCAGGAACTACCAGTTCCAGCACCTGCTCACCAATTCTTCCGTAGGCCTGCCCACCGACATGTGGATGCCTTCCGATACTTATTTCAAACCACAGTATGCCGATCATTTTTCGGCCGGGCTGTACAAGACCTTTCCTGGTGAAGTCTGGGAAGCAAGCATGGAAGTATATTACCGCAAATCGTATAACGTGATCGATTACCGCGACAATGCCGAATTGTTCCTGAATGATAAGGTGGAAACACAGGTATTGACAGGCAAGGCAATGGGATATGGCCTGGAGTTATTGATCAAAAAGAGTAAGGGCGTATCCAACGGATGGATCAGTTACACCTGGTCAAAAGCCTCCCGGCAGATCAATGGTATCAACAACAATGAATGGTACCCGGCCAGTTACGACCGGCGGCACAATCTGTCCATGGTATACAACCAAACCCTTTCAAAAAGAATACAGCTTTCTGCCAATTGGGTGTTCCGTAGTGGCAACCGTGCCACTTTGCCACTGGGTACTTATGCCTTTAATGGGATGCGGTTCATTTATTACAGTACGCGGAACGGGTATACCTTACCTGCCCACCACCGGCTCGACCTCAGTGCGACCTGGCAGAACAAGTTCAAAGAAAAAAGAAAATGGCAGGGCGAATGGGTGCTCAGTCTCTATAATGCCTATAACCGCCAAAATGTAGTGTCCTTGTTTGTGCGACAAGACCCCAACAACTACTCCTATGTCAAAACCTACCAGGTATCCTTCGGTGGGATCATACCTTCTATCGCTTACAACTTTAAATTTTAAATGATCGCCATGCGTATTCAACAATATATAGTCAGCATACTTTTTGTAATGACCATTACAGGTTGTACCAAAGAATTTAACCTGGACCCGGAAGCGACAAAGCCCTTATATGTTATAGAGGGAAGGATCAGCAATATGTGGGGACCGTATTATGTGCGTATTACCAAATCAACCGGCCTGATAGCCGATCCTGATCCATACTCCCCAACTCGCGACAGTGCTGAAGCTGTTCTAAACGCCCTGGTCGTCATTACGGATGATACCGGAATAAAGGATACCCTCATTCCCAGCCCACCCACCATTGACCGGTATGTATATTACTTCCGCGATTCTGTTAATTACCGTGACCTCACGATCGATTCGGTGTTTACCACGGTAGGCGATCGTGCCACTATTCATGAACGTGGGTTTTACCAAACCACGAAGCTAAAAGGCCTGCCGGGACATACCTACTACCTGGAAGTACAGATTGGCGAAAGCATATTCCGTTCTTCAGCCTATATGCCACCGGTTCCTGCATTGGAGCACGTTGAACTCAGGGATACGACACTCAGCCCTTATCTGAATTCGGGGACGATACCGGTGGCGTATTTCAAAGATCTGCCTGATGAAAAGAACTATTATGCGCTCAATTATAGCTATACCATGCATGCATACCGGTATGATCATTGGCTGGCTCCGGGAATATCTTCTGGTGTAACTTTCAGTGTGTTTTCCTGGTATGTTTTTGACGACAAATTTTTAACAACTGGAGTGAATGCCATTCCGGTGCGTATTTATCCCAACAATGTTCAACATACGAATTTACCTGAAGGTTATTATCCTTACTGGAATTCTCCTTACTCGATATCAAATCGCTTTCCCAGACAGATAAGGCTGCACGCTTTAACCAAAGAAACCTATGATTATTTCAATACAGTATACAAGCAGTTAGAGAACAATGGCAATATCTACAAGCCGACGCCCACTTCGGCACGCGGCAATATCAGCGGCGGGGCACTGGGACTGTTTTATGCCACCGGTATTTCCGACAAGCTGTTGTATCATTGACAACATGGACCTTTAATAAAAGATCGCACATGCGGAATTACATAGCCATAAATGAAAGGCTTCACGTTGAGTGAGGCCTTTTTTATTCGGATTAAAGTCTGCCTTCGTCAACCATCAAATACAACTAAAACCTAATAAGTAGAATTGTTATCCACAAGATAACATTAGTAGTAGCCGTTTTCCTACATTTGTGATCCCTATAACCCATATAGCTAAACTAAGCTATATATCACACGATGCACCTTCTTCACTGTTAATAGATCAAAAGCCCCCTGCACATTCGTTTTCTTTCCTTAACAGGATAGGCCAACCCGTTTGTCTTTTTCAGAATAATATAAATAAACCAATTAATGAAATCACCACTGAAACCAATTGTCCTGTTTGCAAACCTTTTCCTCTGTGCCTGGGGATTTGCACAAACTCCCGTTGCCATCAACGGCCAGCTACAAGTAGTAGGCACCAAATTAACCAACAAGAACGGCTACCCTATTCAGTTACGCGGTATGAGCTCCCACGGTATACAATGGTATAATCAGTGTTTGACCGATGCCTCGCTGGATGCAGTGGCCAACGACTGGGGAGCAGATGTATTTCGCATTTCCATGTACATCCAGGAAGGGGGGTATGAAACCAATCCCACCCTTTATACCAACCTGGTGAAAACACTGGTGAACAAAGTAACGGCCCGCGGTATGTATGCGCTGATCGACTTTCACATGCTTACACCCGGCGATCCCAACGAAAACACCAGTCGCGCCATTACTTTCTTTACCGAAATGGCCAATACATTTAAAAACAATAACAACATCCTGTATGAGATCTGTAATGAACCTAATGGCAATGTAAGCTGGGCAACAATTAAGAATTATGCCAACCAGGTTATTCCTGTCATAAGAGCTATTGACAACGATGCCCCCATTATCGTGGGTACCAGGGCCTGGTCTTCTTTGGGTCTGTCAGAAGGTGGCAGTGCCCAGGAGATCGTGAGCAGCCCGCTTACCTTCGCGAACATACTGTACACGTTTCACTTTTATGCCAAAGATCACCGGGATTCTTACCTCAACCACCTGGATTGGGCCTCTGACCGGCTGCCCATCTTCGTTACCGAATTTGGCACGCAGGAAGCTTCCGGCGATGGCCCCAACGACATGGCCATGTCGCAACGATATATGGACCTCATGCGCACGAAAAAGATCAGTTGGGCAAACTGGAACTATAGCGATGATTTCAGAAGCGGCGCGGTATGGACAACCGGTACCTGCGGCGGCACTAACTGGACAACCAGCAGATTGAAAGAATCTGGTTTGTTTATTCGCAACAATATGCTTAGTCCGGCAGATGATTTTGGAGGACCAACAAATCCTAATCCTGCAAACATTGCCTTGAATAAATCTGTTACCGTTTCTTCTATTGAAGACGGTACCCTGGCAGGCTCCTACGCAGTAGATGGCAATGGTTCAACCCGTTGGGCCAGCGTAGAGGCTGTTGATCCGCAATGGATCACCGTTGACCTCGGTAACAACTATGCCATCAACCGCATCCGCATCAATTGGGAAGCTGCCTATGGCAAGAACTTCCTGGTACAGGTTTCAAGCGATAACAGTAACTGGACCACCCTGCGCGATGTACAGAACAATACATCGTTAAGCAACGACTACACAGGTTTAACCGGCACCGGCCGTTATGTGCGTATTTATGGTACTGCCCGTGGTACTGCCTATGGCTATTCCATCTATGACCTGGAAGTATACGGCACGGCGGTTACCACTGCTGCCAATATTGCTTTGAATAAAAATGTAACCGTATCTTCTGTTGAAGTACCCGGGCTCGAAGGGAATTTTGCAGTGGATGGCAACGCCGCTACACGTTGGTCGGCCACCATGTATGTTGATCCGCAGTGGATCACCGTTGACCTCGGCGGTCAATATAATATCTCGCGCATTAAACTCGTATGGGAAGCTGCATACGCAAGTAATTTCCTGGTGCAGGTGTCTGCTGATAATTCCAACTGGACAACAGTAAAAAATATCACAGGAAACACCTCGCTTACCAATGACTATACCGGTTTGACAGCTACAGGCAGGTATGTTCGTATGTATGGCACCGCCCGTGGTTCGGCTTATGGTTATTCTATGTATGAGCTGGAGGTATACGGCACAGCAGCTACCGCCCGTGCATTAACAACCAACGCAATAACTACCACCAATAACCTGGAGCAAGGCATACAGGTATATCCTGTTCCTTCAAAAGATGAAGTAACCATTATTTTGCCCGAAAGCACACAAAGGACCCAGGTAGTGGTAACCGATCTTAATGGAAGAACATATTACACCGGAACAGCATCTGGTAATGTTCACAAATTGCACATCAATAAATATCCTGCCGGCATATATGTTGTGCAGCTTATTAACGGTGATAAAAAGATCATTAAACGGATCGTGAAGAAATAGCTATCGGCTTTTCGCAGTACAATTATCAATAAGGGCTGTCTCAATATAATGAGGCAGCCTTTTCATTTTATAGTGAAGCTTTCTTTTCTTTATCATACCTGTTAAAGAGGTCGAGTTTAAATTTTATATTTCCATCTTCACCCGGCCTGCCGCGGATAAAGATACTTCCTCCTGCTTTTTTGTAAACGCCTATATTCGCCGGATTATAGTCTTCATCACGCTTTTTAAGGTTGCTCAAAGGAACCTGGATACTAAGATCGGTAGTGCCTTTTTTACTGTATATGCCTTCTATGAACATTGACATTACAGTTGATTGAATTTCCATCCGGTTGATCTTGATCTCCTGATTGCTTATTTCAAGCCGGTTCTTTAATTCGGCAAACCGGATATTGTCAAAATTCCTTTTCTTAAATATAAACTGCTGTAATTTTTTTATAGGTTCATAATTATTCAGGGCGCCGTCTTTAAGTGAGAAATCTACCCGGCTCACAATAGTCGAAGGAATAACATGGCCATCATTAGCCACCTCCATCGAGGCTGATATGTCGGCACTTAATTTTCCTTCAATGCTTTGAGCGGTAAGCCCATCCTGGCCAAAATTGTTGAAATCGGCAAACACTTTGCTAACATTCACATTATCCATATTTACTTGCAAGGTAGCCTGATGAAATTTTTTTTGGTTTAATAAACTACCTTTTAACGCAATATGCCCTCCCGAATGATCCATGCTTACGTTATTGATGATAAAGCGATCATTGAGAAACGTAATATCGGCCAACGCATTCCTTGCTTCGAAATTTTTATAGATAAGGCTGCCGGCATCCAATTTCACCTGTAGTCTTCCACGTTCTATGAGATCATCCATTTTATCAGCCATATCCTGCAGGGTAGATTTTTTTGCCAATTGCCGGCTACCTGATTCTTTTGATTTTAACAGGAATAAGAAAGAGCCCAGGTTCATCTCGGGCATATGTATGTTCAAGTTAATATTGGCTTTATCGGGTTGGGTATTAATAAGAGTAAGCAGGCTCCTGGCCTGTCCGTCCATTTTAATAGCATTATTTAACACTTCGCATTGAAGGTTCTCGATAAACACATCTGAATTTTTAAAAACCAGTTTGCCATTCGCTTTTTTCATTTCTACCTTTCGCGGAATATATTCAATAACGGCATCTTTAAATGAAATGGTTCCATCTATAAAAGAGTTCGTGTTATTGTTTTTAACCAGCGGTCCTATATAGGTTAATTGCACGTGTCCTTCGCCCTGGTTCAAGTTTAAGGTTTTACTTCCTATCAGTTCATTTAATTTGGTAAGGGGAAAATCAGATGTCAGATCGCAGCTAAGCAATGGCCGTTGTAAATTAAGGATGGTGATCTGTTCTGATCTAACAGGCAACCCATGCCAGGCGGCCGTAAAATCAGTCAGTTCTATCATGGAATTAGAATCTTTTCTGGGCAGGCCTTCCGCCACTTCATTGTTAAAAAAACCACTGAAGGTAGCATGTTCAAAATCGAGGAAAAGTGTATTTAAACTAACGTCCCTGGCATGCCAGTTTATAAATACTTTGGGCTCACCTCCCTTCAGGGGACCTGTTATAAATGCATTTGCATCTAACGAGTTATTGATATCAACAACGGACAGGGCATTGGCCAGTTTTTGCGGCAGTGCAGATCTTATAAAGTCGTAAGCTATTTTGCTTGTGTGTATGCGCAGCCTGAATTGCGGTTGGTCGCCTGCCAGCTCCAACTGTCCGCTCAAATTAAAAGGGTGCCCCGATATTTTTATATCAATACTATCAAAGGAAAGAAGCCCGGTTTCCTTTTGAAACAACATATTAAATTGGCCACTGAAAACCTTGTCTTTAACATAACTTCCTTTTGCGGTCTTAAAGGCAAGACTTTTTATCCGGATATTGGCTTTTGTAAAAAGTAAAAGTTGACTCTCTTTATTGGAAACTTTTACTTTTAATTGATTAATAACCAGGTCATGCAATTTTTTCTTTTTGCCGTCGTCAACAATAAAACGAACATCTTTGAAAAA
>DASUVL010000185.1:0-26867 GCA_036379015.1 Niastella sp. | reverse complement strand
TTGGGTGATATTTTTGTTGATTCAGCAAAAGGTAGACTATCAAGGGAAAATCAAAAATATGTTCGAAATGCTGATTCCCAATTTATTTATTTAGATGATGTCATTCACTATAACGTAATAAGGTCATATAACGATGTTGCCTACGGTGATTTTGAAATAAAATTGCTGCCTACGGCACAGGATAGCGTTTACCTGCTCAGAGAATCTACCTCCATCAATACCTACTTTAACATTGCAGCCTTTACTGATATCAAAGGATTAAGCGGCGACGCCAATGGCTTAGCGCAATTCACGGCAGATGCCAAGTTTATTACACGAACAAAAAGCATCACAAACACGGCTTGGGTCCCGTTTCATTATATAGCCTTCCAGGGTGGTTTATCAAAATTTGATAACGATTTTAAAGGCACCCGATTGTATAATAAAGATAGCGTTAGCCGGAAAGAACTGTTTCAGCGAGCTACTTATAATGTAGGCTTAAAAGTTAACTTAATAAGGGGCTTCAGCTCACCAAAACCCAGGCATTTATTCAGCAGCTTACAACTGAATGTGGGCTATAATTTTCTTGGCACAAAAGTATATGATACCCTTATCAAAGGCGGACAGGTAATTGATACGATTTTCAGAACAGTCACGCAGAATCAATTGTATATTGAACCGGCAGTTACCCTTGACCGGCACCGGAATTTTTCAATAACCCTTTCATCTCCCCTCTCCTTCATTTCAGTAAAACGCAATGCGCAAATCAGCAACACGGAATGGGAGTGCTGGATAAGACCCAGTGTTAGTTTAATGTATTATGGCAAAAGAGAACCTGGTAATAAAATGTTCTTCCGGTATAACCATCATATTAACCTGAAGCACCCTACCGAAGCTTTCACCCAAATGCAATTAGGGTTTTCGGTAAACTTAACCGAAGTATGGGATAAAAATAATAAATAGGCAGGCCTGTAATGGCATAAAGTTAAAAGGCTGCCCCGTCCCGGTTAAACCGGGACGGAACAGCCTTTTGTACACTTCTGCGCCCATGTCTCCTGACTTCTATGGGATACAGATAAAAAAGTAAGGGTACAGGATATTGGATCTTCGGATATTGGATCTCCTGTTCTTCTTAGATATTGGATACTAATTTATGGCCTTGTGTATAACAAGGTGCCGAACCCTAGTTGGTCGAAACCACCACTGTTCGGACCGTAGTCACCACCACCGCCTTCAGGGTACGTTTTATTTACACCTATAAGGGTATAAGGCGCCGTCAACCCTTTACGCTTTACATAATGGTTGTAGATCATCGAATATATGGGACGAACATCGCCTCTTTCGTCCACGCTTATTTTCGTTTGCGCTATAGTCGTATCACAATCTTTGTAATCGTACTGCTTGAAGGGAACCTCTTCCCAGGCCAAATTATATTTGGCGTTATATTCAGTAGCCTTCAACACCATATTATCACCAAAGCCATAGAAATCATCGCCCTGGTGCCATGCCATTTCGCAAATGGTAGCCAGCATAGCTATTACCAGCGAAGCGTGCCCCTGGTCGCGGCCGCTTTCCTGCAGCTGCGCCAGTCCCTGGTCTTTGTGCACATAATAGATCGCCTTTCTGATATTTCCATTTCCGGCACCACGTTGAAAATAATTCACGGCTTCGTTGTATAACGTACGGTTATCGGTTAAAATACCAATAGCCATAACAGCCGCGAGGTTACCGAGGTCCCAGTTGGCCCAATAGTGATCGATGCAGGCCCCATTATGATTCACCAGGAATGAATGGTTTTTTGGATAGAAAACATTCAGCATCCATTGTTGGTATGCCTGAAAATCTTTCGGAGCCCAACCACTATAATCGCGCATCAATTCACCGGCCACTGCAAACTGGTAACCATAGAAACCAGCAGCGAGAAACACGTTAGGGTCGCCGCTTAATTGCTTACAGGTAGAAGCCCAGGCGTTCAATATTTCAATAGCTCTGTTAGCACATGCTACATCACCTTTAATTTTCCAACGAAGCCCGAGCTGATAAGCAGCTGCCACATCATTGAATGCCTTTGAATAGTTATCCGGCTCAGGTTCTTCCCGGCTTTTACCACCCCTTATCAGTTTTTCAACTGCCTGAGGTGCATTCTTTGTTGGGTCGGCATGTGAATTTGCTATCAGTTTATTATACCCGGCTGTTATATCGGCATTTCCGGCATCAAGGGCCGCTTTGATGCGGTCAAAATCTTCTGTTACATTCAACCCGCCGGGGTGCTTTAATGCAGCACCAGCCGGTAGGGTATCAATATATTTTACGGCACCTACAATGCCAGTGGTATCATATAATTCATCGTACTCTTCACCGCCTTTTTTTGAGCAGTATATCGTGGATACGCTCATCACGATGGCGAGTATGGAAAAACCTGCGATTCGTTTCATAGTAATTTGGAGCTTTTGAAAATTAATATTCTTCGTTACGGTCTATACCTGTAGTAATCTGCAAATACCTGATCTGCATTCAAGGCCTGGTTGTAGATCTGAAATTCGTCTATCATGCCGCCAAATGCCGGTTCGTTGCGAACCCCGTTAGTTGGTGCGCCGATATACACTTTATTATGATTGAACAGCGTTGGGCTTGCCGTACCAGTTAGCACTATAGAGCCTATCATTTCCCCGTCTAAATAAACCTTTACTATTTTATTAGCTGTTGATATTGTCATGGCCACATGTTGCCATTTAAATTTTGTAAGCGCTTTGCTGGCTTTTGCATCAAAAGGGACATTGCCTGTAAACTCGTTTATATTCTCAAAAATCAGACGGCCAACCATGTTAGGGCCAGCGGCAGTACCCATTCTGGTCATTAAAGCCATGCGGAGACCTCTGGCTTGTCCAAAATCGAAAATAGGCTCCTGTACCCAAATCGTGGTATCAGAACGTCCCCAGTTCACCCAGGCGGTAACAGTGATCTCCGGATACTTACTTATTTGTGGAGGACATGCTATGTACTGGTTATTGGAGTTCTGGTTATTGAGCGTTGCTCTATTACCCGTACCTGATAGTTTTACCGCTTTTCCTTTTATGCCATCAGCATAAGCAATGGGCTGGGCCGTACCGTCTGTTGCTGAATACGTAAATGTTGCGGCAGTTCCACCCATATTGTCGGCGAGGTTATTTTCAAATCCGAGCCAGTAAACTGGGGACGGTAGCGTTGCTACGGCCCTGAAGAGCGGCCCGATTACCGGATATTTATTAACATATACTACAATAGCCCCTGAGGAGAAACCTTGGGGTAATACCACTTTTAATAATGTATCGGTTATTTCAGCAATGGTACCGGTTGTACCGTTAAAGTTCACCAATACGTTTGTCATATCAGTACCAAATCCCTTACCTGATACCTCTACCGTTTCACCTGGTAAACCGATATCCTTATTAGCAGATGATACGATCGGCGCCGGAACAACCATGAAATCACCAATCGAATCAATAGTGTTTGTCCAAACCTGTAAGCTTACTTTACCGGAAACGGCATTGGCAGGCACCCGTGCTACGATCTTGCCATCTTCACAGGATAATATCGTATCAGCCGGTATACCGTTAAAGAACACCTTAACGGCATTTTTATAATCACCAAACTGAGAACCGTTGATGGTTACATCAGCAAACCCGGCGTAACCACTATCGGGGAACATCGCCTTTGGTTCGGGCGCCGGATATGTATATGATTTAATATCGGGTCCTTTGGTGCAAGCAGCATAAATAGCAGCCAAAGCGAGGAAGGCTGTAATGAACTGAATATTTTTTATTGGAAACTTCATATAGTATGGATTTATACAGATGCTCAATTGATAGTTAATAATTGGCAATAGACAATCGACAGTCAATTTGCTATCTCCCGATTGGATAGGAGCCTACAAATTATAATTGCTCCTCTCTCTGTCAATTGCCTATTGCCTATTACCTAGTATTCATTGTTTTGAACCAGGTTAGGATTTAACTGGATCTGACGCAATGGTAACGGATATAGATAATGCTTTCTTTTGAAATTCCGGTTAGCCGCAGGATCTATCAAAATCGCCTTCACATCGCCTGCAGGGGTAGTTACGTTTGTTTCGCTAACGCCGCCTTTCTCATAATTCCTGGGTATATACAAGGCCGTTGGGTTACCACCGGCATCCTTGAAATCAGTTGTATACGTAGCATCGCCTACTACCATACCGCAGATATTTTGATTCAAACTATATTCTGCAACACCCCAGCGCTTCAGATCATCATAGCGGGTGCATTCGCCGTATAACTCAACGGTACGTTCACGCCTGATCTCTTCCAACATATTCAGGCCATTGCTGCTAACCAGCGAATTGGTAAGCGGCGCTATTCCTGCTCTTGCTCTTAACAGGTTGATGGAGATATTCAGGTCGGCATCGCTGATGGCGCCGTTCTTTTCATATAAAGCCTCGGCAAAGATCAGGTACACTTCGGCCAACCGTAAGTGTGGATAGTCTTGTGCTTCCTGATTGTTCGCCCGGTAAGTGGGATAATTGTATGCAGAGAATTTAAAGTTGGTATAACCCAGTTTTCCGTCTAATTTAATTGATTTTGCAAGAGGGGCACTTCCTTTTCCAAACGCATAGCTCAGCATGCGATAATCCCTGTCTACATACTCTTTTGATACATCGTTATACCCCTGAAACTTAGTTGATTTGCTTATCGGCAACCCATCTGTACACACATACATATCCATCATTTTTCGATTGGGCAGCATATATGTTTGAACGGTATGCGAAAGATTGATACCGCCGGGGCGCAGGTTGAAATCGTACATACCTTTCAGGATAAATTCATTGTTGGTGGTCTTATCCAGTCCGGCAGGATTTGAACCTGAACCATCGATGCAAAACAGGTAGTAAGAGCTGCGGTTATTAATTCCTGTTGTACTGTTGTAGTTCCATAATTTATAACCGCCTTTCTGCATTACATCTTTAGCCAGTGCAATCGCTTCGGTTAAAAAGGTAGAAACCTGATCACCAGCAGCACCAGTTGAACCTGTAAAATCAGTAGTGGTGCCGGTGTATTTGCGCCAGGTAGCCTCGTACAACAATACGCGGGCCTTAAAAGCTTCGGCAGCCCATCTGCTTACATGACCTTTTTCGGTTGTAGGTATAGCCTGTTCCGTTGGCAGTCCGGCTACAGCTTCATTCAAATCGGCCAGTATCTGGTCTACCACCTCGTAACGGCTGTTACGCGGCGCCGATAATTCTGAGCCTTCAATGTCGGGCACCGTTGTTATTAAGGGAACACCGCCAAAGCGCTTTAACAGGAAGAAGTACTGCCAGGCCCTGAAAAATTTTGAGACAGCTATATATTGCTTTATCTCCTCTTTTTTGCCGGGATATCCTTCCGCTTTTTTAAGAACGATATTAATAGCACGGATATATGCATAGGCATTATCCCAGTATTTATCGTCTGTGGGTACGGTTATGGAACCACGGCCATAACTTATTTGAACGCCCTCATCAACATTGGCTGAAATGTCTGAACCAAAGTCCATAAAATCATAAATGCTGCTACCGTCAACTTTTTCCCAGCTGATCATTTTTTCATAAAAATCATTGGTAGCATATTTAAATTGGTCGGGCGTGGTAAAATAAGCGGTTTCGTTTAATCTGTCTAAGGGCTTCAGATCGAGAAAATTTTTCTGACAGGCTACGGAACATGTGAGCATGACACCGAGAGCCGCCGGAATGATCAAGTTTTTCATTTATAATATTTTTTCGCTATCAGATATTAGATTATAAACCAAGGTTAACGCCAAAGGACCAGGTTCTCATAAACGGATAACCGTTTAATTGAGAATCGGCACCCTGCTCAGGATCGAATCCGTCTTTAATAGAGGTTATTTCAAACAGGTCGTTGCCTGAGAAATAAACCCTTACTCTTTCCAGTTTCGCTCTTGCAATCAATGATTGCGGCAGGGTATAGCCCAGGATCAAAGCTTTCATTCGAACATAACGGTTGTTCTGCAGCATAAAGTCATTGTGCAGGTAATTCCATTTTGAACGTGTTTGGTTTACCGTGAGCCTTGGGTATTTAGCGCCGGGATTTTCGGCTGTCCAGGTTTTTCCAAGGAAAGAAGTATTCTGGTTGGTATACATTGCCCAGAAAGGATATGCCAACGCACCGGTACGCTCTATATATTGTTCGCCCACACCTTGCAGGAAGGCGCTGAAGTCGATGTTCTTCCATCCGGCGCCCAGGGTAATTCCGAACGTGTAATGCGGTGAAGCATCGCCCTGAAATTTCACATCATTCTGGTCAATAACTCCATTGCCATCAACATCACGTTTTCTGGTATCGCCCGCGCGCAGTTTTTCATCATTGCTTACGGCAGGTATTTCTCCTTGTGCAAGCGCTGTATATCTGTTATAATAAAGATCAACCATCTTCTCATCGGTCAAAAAGCCTCTTGTAGAATACATGAACCAGGAGTTCAGCGGGTAACCTTCTTTCGCAGCTACCAGGCCGGGGCTTGTAGTTGCAGCTCCGTATAATTTGATCAGCTCGTTGCGGCTGTCAGATACATTCACTGATACATTATAGCTGATCTCACCTATTTTATCGCGCCAGCCCAGCATGGCTTCCCATCCCTTCACATCCAGCACACCATTGTTTGTTTGAGGCGCATCTCCACCCAAAACTGAGGGATAAATAACCTGCACCATCATGCCATCATTCCTTTTCTTATAATAATCGAAGCGGGCAGTCAGGCGGTTGCTATACATGATCAGGTCCATACCCACGTTCATCATTTTCACGCGTTCCCAGGTACGGTCTGCGCTGGTAAGTCCATTACGACTCAACCTTACAACAGTTTGATTGGTAGCCGTGCTGCCAAATACGGTGTTGCCCATAACAACATCAGAAATATAATCGTATTCTGAGATATTGACGTTGTTACCCATGATACCATAACCACCACGGATCTTCAGGTAATTGAGTTCTGCGATATCGAGATCTCTGAGGAACTGTTCATTGGTAATTACCCAACCGGCAGAAACATCATAAAAATTCGACCATTTATGGCCGGGTGCAAAACGCGAAGACCCATCGCGACGTCCAAGCATTTCAAGCAGGTATTTGCCTCTGAAAGCATAATTTATTCTGCCGATATAGGAGTACATACCCCATTGGTTGCGACCACCTCTTCCTTCAACGTAATCGGTAGGCGCTACATTCAGGTCGTACACGCCATCGCTTCCGATGTTAGTACGATAGGCATATAATCCTTTACTGTCGTTCTTCTCCGCATTTATACCGCCCATGGCAGTAATGCGGTGGCCGCCAAACGATTTGGTATAGCGTAGTACACCGGAATAGTTTTGATATAAAACATTTTGCGTTTCCGCCCTGATGTCTGATTCAGGATTTATTTTCTCCGCTGCTGGTGTTCCATCCCATTGGTACATGGGAACAGTAAGGTGGTAATTATCCATCCGGTACTGGTTTACCTGGAGTGATGCGGTACCTTCCAGTTCAAGGCCTTTATATATTTCGGCAGTACCCTTAACGTCAATTCTTAACAGGTCATTCGCTCTTATATCACGTCCGCCAGCGGTAGTAGCGGCTGTACTGTTTCTGTTACCTGCCGAATTGAAGTTGGCATACCATTGGCCATATGGATTTTTGGCAGGGAAAAACGGCGGATCATAGCCGATCAGTTCAAAGCGCATACCACTTGAAGGAGAAGAAGTAACATCTCTTTGATATGCGACACCCGTTTGCAGTTTTATTTTTTCAGCCAGTTTGTAATCATAATTCAGGCGCAGGTTATATTGTTTGTTGCCATCATACGCAGTGGCCAACGGCGCCTTGTTATCGGCATAACCTGCTGACAAACGATAAGCGGTTTTATCGGTAGATCCTGAAACACCGAGGCTATGTTGCTGTGAAAGGCGGGGAGCAAATAATTCATCGAAACGATCAGCGTTACCAATAAAAACATCGCCCCATTTTGACGTTGAATAAATGCCTTCAACCCCTGCTTTCATTTTCTCCAGGTTGTCGAGCGATTGCCATCCCCAATAATTTGGTGTGGTCTCTTCTTTATTGCCTTCTATCCACAAGGCGGCATATTCCTGCATCGATGTGGTGGGTGTTCTAATACCTATGGTATTCACACGCGCATTGTAATTATAATCTATTTTCAGTTTGCCTTTACCGCGTTTGGTTGTTACCATAATAACGCCATTGGCGGCGCGGCTACCGAAGATAGCAGCCATACCATCTTTTAACACGTTCACCGATTCAATATCATCGGGGTTCATGGTAAAAAATGCATTGGTGTTTGCCACCGGTATTCCATCAATAACGATCAGTGGGGAACCGCCATTGATTGAGGTAACGCCGCGGATCTGCATATTCAATGATTCATTACCCGGGCGGGAAGAAGTTCTTGTAACTACCAGGCCAGGTGTACTACCCTGCAACGCTAAAGCGGGATTGGTTACCGCCCTGCTTTCAAAAACTTTGTTACTGATCGGTTCCAGGGCGCCGGTAACCGTTGCTTTTTTAGAAGTTCCATAACCTACTACCACTTGTTCTTCCATAGGCGACTCGGTAGTCGTTAATTTTATGGTGATGTCGGTTTGATCGCCAACAGGCACCAGCTTATCGTCGAAACCTACATACGATACCACCAGTACCGACTGAGGCCCTTCTACGATCATCACAAAAGAGCCATCGGCTTTTGTCATAACACTATTGAGCTTTCCTTTTTCACCCACGTTGGCGTTTGCCAGGGGAGCACCGTTTGCTGCGAGCACTTTACCGGTGATCTTTATAGGAGGCGCTACCAGTCTCACCGGTTTTTCAACAGCTACAGTTGGCGCAGGAGCAGCGGCCGTTTCCTTTACTACAACTATATTGTTGTTAATAATGGTGTATGACAGCGGCTGATCTTTAAAACAATGATCAAGCACCTGCTGAACAGATGCATTTTTCACATTTATATTAACCTTGCCGGCTTTTTGCAATAATACTTCCCGGTAAACAAACGTATACCCGGTTTGCTTTTTTATTTCTTTAAAAACCTGTTTTAAGGAAATGTTCTCGCCAGCCAATGTAACTTTTTGAGAATACACGCCTGCCGTGAGATTCAAACAGGTAGCCAGTAAAAAAATGGATAGGTAATTCATTACAATTAATTCTTTTCGCCTCACCTTTATTTTTGCCAAATAGCGGTGGAGACAATCAATTAAATACATAAATTTGGATTTAACCCCCGGCTCATTTGCCGGGGTGGTTTGGGTTAAACAATAAGGATATCAGAGTCTGACATTGCATTAACCTGAATGAATACATAACCGCTCCGATCGCCATCGGCGCGGTTTTTTATTCAGGGCAATCAAAAACTGTTATTCGTGATCACACACATCTCTTCACGAAACCGTTTTCGTAAGTCCAGACACGGCAGGCCGCACCCGACTACTATAACAGTCGTCAATACATCGGTTATTCAGCTGTCAATATTTTTGTAAGGAATCGTTCTTCAGCTGCTGAAGGTTTGAAATAAACGCAGCCTGATCGGCGTAAAGCCTTTTGGAGTTGGTACCAATTAACCGGGTACCTGCTTCATGATCTTCATGGAGCATTGATAAATGGTTTTCGAATTGCCCGCATCTTTTGTGAACACGGGTGGTCTTAAATAGGAGTTGCATATAAATAGGGGTTACTTAACAATGATCTTTTTTCCCTGAATGCTGAATTTCGCACTTCCCGATTCCTCTAATACTTTCAACACATCTGACAACCTGGTGTTCCTTGAAATTTCAACAAACAAGGGATCGTTTTTCACAGAGGCGCCTTCATAAATCACTTCTACATCATACCATCTTGCTAACTGACGCATTACCGTTCTTACGTCGGCGTTCTCAAAGTGAAATAATCCGTTTTTCCATGCAATTACATCGTCAACATCTGTTTTGTGAACCAGGATCCGGTTATTACCGGACTGCTTCGCTTTTTCTGTTTTAGCTGGTATCAGTGCCTGTTCTCCCGGTTTCAAAATAGTTGTATGGTCCTTCTTCGTCGATTGACCATTGACCATTGACCATTCACCTTTCACCACCCTCACCTTTCCTTCCAGCAAAGTAGTTTTAATGGCGCTTTCGTCATTGTAGGCATTTACATTAAAATGCGTTCCCAACACTTCAATTCTCACATCTCCCTTTTCTACAATAAAGGGCATTTTTTGCCCAGAGCTGAGCCGAAGGGTGGCCACTTCAAAATATGCCTCACCGGTAATTTGTACTCTTCTTTCATTACCTATGAATGCAACGGGATAATGGATAGAAGACTCCGCATTCAACCACACTTTTGTACCATCAGGCAATACAAGCTGGTATTGTCCGCTCCGCGGTGTAGCCAGTGTGTTATAAGTTAATGGTTCATCCCCATTATTATTTTCCTGCGAATACACCAGTTGTCCATCATCGGGCTTAAGCACTTTTGCATTTCCCTGTTGCGCAACCATCCCATTTGACGCATCATCCAATGCAATGGTTGCACCATTCGATAATGTAAGTACCGCTTTATTGCTGCCCGGAGCAACATCATTTTTTAATGCGGCATCGGTTGTTGCTACTGTTGATACGGGTTGTTTATTAAATAAATAATATCCAGTTCCGGATAACAGCATTACTACAGCGGCGGCAGCCCACCATGTTCTGGAACTAACACGCAGCCGGCTAACCGGTGGCGATGGAATTTCATCACCTGTCATGTTTTGCATCAACCAGTTTTCAATGGTCATCTGCATTGATTCACTTTCTCCTTCCTCCCATTCCACCTCTCCTGTGTTGATCAATTCGTTGTACCATGCGTCAACCAATTTCGTTTCGGCAATTGAACAATCTCCGCTGCAATATCTTCTTAAAAGATCCGTTGCCAGTTTTTCATTCATAATCGGCATATAAAAAATTAGGGCAACGTATATATAGTCCGGTGAAAGGACCCGAGGGGGTAAAAAAATAAAAATATTTTTTTTTAACCTGGGTTCCGAACGTAGATATACTAATCGGTTTGTGGTTTATGGTTTGTGGTTTCTATTCGGGAAGGTCGTGTTTTGTCTGAAATCTCAAAGTGCGCCAGCAACAACAAACTACAAACCATAAACTATAAACAATTTTCATCGCAGCCATTGAAAAAGCAAAACCGCGAAGGTAGTGGCGTTTTGCTTAATAGCTGTTTTTATAATTTGTAAAGCATGTTGAATATGCTTTTTTACTGTTTCATCGGAAATGCCCAGACGCTCGGCAATTTCTTTATGACTAAGATGATGCTGCCGGCTGAGCTGGTACACTTCCCGCATTTTATTCGGCATTTGCTCAACGGCCGATTGAATGACAGTTTGTAATTCTTTTATTTGTAATTGTGATTCTACATCAGGGGGCTGATAATGAACAAGCACTTCGGTAAGCAGGACAAGATAATCGCGGCGGGTAATATTTTTTTCAACGAACTTAATAACATTGTACTTAACACTCGTTTGCAGGTAAGCGGCCAGGGAGCCGGTAACCTGGAGTTCGTGGCGCCGGTTCCAGATTGATAAAAAAACATCCTGAACCAGGTCTGCAGCATCCGTCTTTGAACGAAGCGCCCTGGCAGCCGATGTATATAATGACTGCCAGTAACGGCGATAGAGCATGGTAAATGCATCTTTGTCACCGTCTGCTACCTGCGAGAGTAGTGTTTCATCAGTATGGAGTAGAGTTGCTTCCAAACCAGGCTATATACTTAGCGGTAAAAATAATACAAAAATTTATAATTGATACCGGTATAAAAAGTTTAGCAGATTATAAGCAAAAGTTAAGCCCCGCAACGTATAGTCGTTTGCTTTATTATCAGGACAAGGTTACTATATTATAAAAGACAAAAGCCTTCCCGACAAGTCGGGAAGGCTTTTGTGTTGTTGTTAAACATTTTTATTGAAGCACGATCAGTTTTGTAATATAAATGCCATTTATTTTCAGCACATAAATTCCACTTCTGAGTTTTCTGTCAAGCTGCACTTCAATGGTGCCGGTATTTTGAGGTACCAGTTTTTGATACACTACTTTACCCATCAGGTCGGTGAGGGTTACCTGAATTTCCTTATTGAGCAGGTAATCGGGAGTTTTCACCACAAAACGTCCGCCAATTACCGGGTTCGGATAAGCCACAATTTCAGAGATGGCGTCTTCATCATTGCAATAGCCCAGTTTGTCGCCATGTTTTAAATGCGCTGCTACTGCAGAATGATCTACACATTCACTTTTTCCTTTGTGACAAACCATCACCTTTTCGGTCCAATGGCCGCATCCTACATTTACCGTTTCGATGCGTATCGACGCTGTAGCCAAGCATCCTTTGGCATCCTTGATGGTTACTGTATAAGTACCAGCTGTAGTAACCACTATTGATTTGGTTGTTTGGTTGGTACTCCATTTATACGTATACGGAGCAGTACCGCCCGAAGGAGTAGCCACTATGGTCAGTGACGAAGTTCCATAACCAATATAGATGGTATTTTTCTCAGTTGCTGACGAATTTACTACATATACATCCGGGATCGTGGCCTTTAAGGGAACCGGATTGGTGTCATCACAATCGGTATTGTTTGGCACACCACAGGCTACAGGATCACCCGCACCCAAACCATCGCTATCTTTATCGGCATACAACAGTTTTGAATCGTTACAATCTGTATTATTGGTTGTATAGCCAGCTGGCGCGGTTGACGAACACAGCAGCGCCGATGTAGCAGAACCAAATCCATCGTGATCAGCATCTATATAGTACAAAACAGGTTGATGAACCAATGCATCATTGTCGTTACAATCTGTATCATTGGTTGCATAGCCAGCGGGCGCGGTTGAAACGCACAACATAGCTGTTGCAGCAGAACCGAATCCATCGTGGTCGGCATCAACATAATACAGGACCGGTTGGTGAACCGCTGCGTCATTGTCGTTACAATCTGTGCTATTGATAGCATAGCCGGCGGGCGCATCGTTCTGTGCAAACAATACGGCTGCACCTGCCCCATAGCCATCGGCATCAACATCGGCATAAAATGCTTTGTTGATGGTCAGTTGTCTTGATACCGTATCGGCACTCAGGTAGTATACATCGCCATCCTGCGTGGCTGCAATGGTAACTATACCTGCAGATACTATTGAAATTTTACCGTCGACAATTGTAGCAACTGAGTTATCAGAGCTTGAATATCGTACTGGTAATTGTGAGCTGCTGGTTGCACCTGCATCAAATGCTGCATCATCTACCATCACCGGTTGCAAAGGATTAAAAGTAATGGTTTGCGTTCCTGCATTTAATACATTAAATACCGGGAAATTGTCAATACCCGTATAGCTTACCTGCCAGTTTGTAGCATCAGCCGCTGGTGTACTAAATGTAGCATAAGCATTCAATTGCGATACGCTGTTTTGGGATGTGCTGTTTGTTGCCAAACGCATGGCAGCTGCCGCATCACATTGCGCATTCGCATCGGTCGTATTGTACCCGAATGTAAGGTCTGTAACTGATGCGCTGGCGGGTTGTATGCTCCAACTTCTGTTAATGGCATAACTTTCATAGCTCTGCCCTACTGCCAGATTACCTTGTTTTACGTTTGCGGTAAATACGGTAGCTACCGCCGGCTTTACAATTACCGGGTTGTAGCTGATAGCTGTTCCGATCCATAAAGGAGTAGCAACACCGGCATTGATCGCACGGGTTATTGTACCAGACTGGTTGTCGCCTTTAAATGCAAACCATTGCGTGGGGGCGCCACCACCTACAAATTGAATACCGGTTGGTTTCACTGAATAATTACCGGTTGAAATAACCGTGATGCTGGTAACTACGCCATCGGTAAGGTTAGCAACGGCATAAGTAGGCGCTGTGCTGGTTGATAAGGTACCACCTGTGAAGAATACAGCCGGTGCTGCTTTATAACCCGAACCACCATTGCCTGCAAAGGCGTAGGTTCCTACAACCGGGTTATTGGCATTAAAGGTTACACCACCTAAACCGGTAGCTACAGCTGTAGTACCGGTGAAATTACTGGTGTTTATACTTTGTCCGCTGCTGGCCGCATTCAAATTGAGTGCTGCCGTAGAACCATCAACGATGCCATTATCGCCCACGTTGAGATTGATCTTTTGTGCAGGCAGAAAACGGAATAAACGTACAGTAGATCCGAGTTTTAATTTTCCATTTACATTCACAGTTAACTCGTTGTTGGCAGCATTCTGGTTGGTTACCAGGTTAAACTGTGCCGTGGAACAATCGAGTGTACCATTGATGTTATAGGTCATGTTGCCGCCGGTATTCGTAAATGCCGTCCAGCCATAACCTGTTCCATACTGGCCATGAAATGACCCCTGTCCGTTGTTACCGTTAAGGGTCACTGTTTTTCCCTGATTAATGGTAAGGGTTTTAGCACCGGTCCCGTTATTACCGTTCTGCAAGGTGAAGCTGCTAACCATGGAACCTGCGTAGTTACGCACTTCCATATCTATATCAATAATTATTGTTTGAGCAGAGCTTTGTCCGGAATTGGGTGAAAAACGAGCAATATTCACTACACCGTTGCCGGTAAAAGTGGTTGTTCCTGTACCGCTTACAAATATCCTGATGCCAGCGCCAATGGCTGTAACTGCAGAACCTGCAGGTGCTCCAAGGCGACCGTTGATAGAAAGCGTAGTTGCTTTATTGGTGATAAGGCTGAATACACTTCCTGCAGGGGCAGTAGTTGCAGCCAGCACACCAGTACCGGTAATTGAAAAATCATTCACCGTAAGCGTATTCGACATGGTATGGGTACCATCAATTACATACAGGCTTGAAACAGTAAGGGCAACCTGTTGTAACAGGGTGCCTCCATTGTATACTGTGCAATTTTTTGCAACTCCGGCCGTCGTCGCCAGCGTCACCGTGTGCCCTGCGAGAATATGCACATTGGTATTGCTGGTAGGTGCCGTTGTGGTAGTTCCACTGTAGCCGCCGTTTCCATCTGAGATATTCCAGGTACCTCCATTCCAGTTCATATTACCGGTTGATACATAATCACCGGCGCCAATGCCCGTAACAGTTAATGTTTGTGAAACATTGGCAGCGGCTGCATAGGCATCATTACCTCCCTGTGAAGCGGTAATAGTTACCACACCTGAGCCTACGATATGAATTTTGTTATCAACTATAGTAGCAACATTTGTATTGGAACTGGTATAGGTAACCGGTAATCCTGAGCTGGCAGTTGCGCCCGCTTCAAAATCAGCCTCATTTAATTTCTTTGTAGGCAGTGTACCGAAATTAATAGTTTGCGCTTCAAGGCTTCCTACATATATAAGCGAGAAATTATTGATCGCAAATGCATTGCTGGCGCCGGAAATAAATACGCGCATGCTTTGTACACCTGCTTGCAGGGTGAAAGCAGAACCTACCGTGATTTCCCGCCAATCCTGGGCGCCATTTGAATAGATACTCCCGAACGGTGCGGCAAACACGCCAGTTCTGTCTGTTCCATCAAACTCCACTTTCAGTGCGCCGTTGGCCGCCACTGCAGCATACCGCATTTTTAATTTGTACGTACCTGCTGTTGGTACAGCAACCGTATAATTGATCCATTCGCCGTTTTCAAGACCAGTCAGGTTGTAACCGCCTTCTGAACAGGTTTCTATATCTACACCCTCACCTGTTCTATACTGACCACCGGTGTTGGAAGTTGTATTATCATTATACACTTTGCCCTGTCCGTTGAGCACGAAGTGATCAAAATTTTCCGCTTCAATTTTTCCTGGCACCACATTCATTTTATAAACGGGCTTGCCATTTATAAATTCTACCGGATCACCAGGACAGTTGACAGGTCTGCGGAAAGTTAATCCGCCCCAGCCCGGGAAGTCAACCTGAAATCCTTGTGCTTCCAAACCGCTTTCCCTGGTTGAAATGTCAAACACACGTTGCAACCATTTGTACCTGTCGGCATTTAAACCAACACGATCACGGTAATGCGCCAATGTCATTTCATGAAAAGGATATTCGCTGAATTTGAAATTTGCTCCTCTCAGCACCCTGGTCAAATCCTTTTCTGCATAAGGATTTATCTTCTTGGAGAACCATCTCCCCGTGCGGTCGCGCCGCTGAATGAACTCACCATTTTCTACAGTAGGTTCCCATGGCGCAGGCTGATCGGGAAAACTATAATTGAGCGATGCATTGTAACGCATGCCAAATTCTATACCCAGTAATTGCCGGTAATCGAGAAAACTATACATATCGTCGCCCTGGTTCCAGGCCATTTCACTCATGGTGTTTATAATAGCAACAGCAGTGATGGTATGCGACTGGTCCCTGGAAGCTTCCTGGGGCTGGCCGTTTTCCCAGATATAATTAGCTATAGGTTCATTGTAACCGTAATCGGGCGTTGTTCCAACTGAACCATTCAAAGTATATTCATCGTAATAATCGTTGGTATAAGAAGGCGAAGCAGATGTTGAACGGGGCCCGGAAGGATATGGTAAATCATCCGGACGGTGAGGCATCCCCATCATATAGCGGAGGGCCCGGTCGTACATGATATCATTATCCATAAAAATACCCATGGCCATTATACCACGCATAGCAAAATGGCCCTGGTTACCATGACGGCCAGGATCGCCATTATACATATACCAGTAAAAGGTGGCATCTTCTGCATCGATAGCGGCTGTAGGTTCAACCGTAGTAGAGTAACCGGGATACACCAGCATTGCCTTGAACTTATTGATGTCGGCTTGCGACCAGCCTGTATAAGTGCTTTTAATGATCTCGGCGCCTTCCAGCATTTTCCAGATCACGCGGCCGGCGTCCAGCGCCTTGGTGCCATTTGATTCAATATGGGTGATGTTTGACCATGCATTGAAAATTTGTACGCTTTTTTTCGCATGCCTGTCATCACCGGTAATATACCACATGATGGCATTGTAATAAGCAGCCAATGCATCGTACTTGAATTTTTCGTAATTGTAACCGGCAATAGCAGCAGGCTCTACCAGCCGGGTAACGCTTGGGTCGCCCTGCACAGTATAGTTATAGCTGGCGTATGGGTTGAGCGTTAAGTTCTGGAAAGAAGTTTTCCAGGGATCTTTGCCTGCCTGCACCATATATTTCATACGTTCCAGGTCAGATCTCTTATGACTGATGCCCGGATGCGCGAATGTGCGTTGCGCAGAGGCGGTTTGACTACATGCAATCGTCAACAGCAATACAACATACAGTAACTTTTGCGTGACGATCTTCCGCTGAATCCATCTAAACAAGGCATAGTATGGAAGCGTTTGAGTAAAGATGTTCATGGATATTTTGACGTTTTAATTAGGGTAATCGAACTACGGTTGGGTGCCCGGTATCATCATTTACTATGATTGGCGTGCCGGGTTAAGGGTTTAGTTGTTTTTATTGTTACTGGTTTTTCATGCAATCAATTTTGTTTGAAAATTTTGTTTGGTTGTTTTCGGGATGGCTATCCCATGTTATTGTACAATAATCTTTTTATTCTCAATACTGAACTGCGCGCCGCCTGCCAGGTTAAGCACCTTCAGCACATCTGACAGGTTGGTGTTTCGCTTCACTTCAAAAAATAAAGGATCGGTATTTTCCCTGTTACTTTTATAAACCACTTCCACATCGTACCAGCGCGATAACTGCCGCATCACTGTTTTTAGATCGGTATGTTCAAAATGGAACAGACCGTTCTTCCAGGCCATTGTTGTTTCGAGATGCACGTTGTCGTGAATGGTCAATTGTGAATGGTGAATAACAGCCTGCTGGCCGGGTTTTAATATTGACCATTGACCATTCACCATTGACGTCTTAACCTTCCCTTCCAGCAGCGTTGTTTTAACTGCTTTTTCATCATCGTATGCATTGATGTTAAAGTGCGTGCCTAACACCTCTACCCGACCCTGATTGTCACCAGTTGTTTTGTTTTTAATATCAACTATAAAAGGAACCCGCTTTCCACTTTCGGCCTTTACCACTTTTGCTACTTCAAAATAAGCTTCACCGGTAACCTGTACTTTTCTTTCCTTTTCATCAAATACAGTAGGATATGTAATAGAGGATGCGGCGTTCAACCATACGGTACTGCCATCGGGTAATACAATTTTATACTCACCGCCATTGGGTGTTGAAAGTGTATTGGTCAATGGTGAATGGTCAATGGTCAATTTGTTGCCAGACTTATCATCACTCCACGTGTAGGCCAGTTCTCCGTTTTTTAGCTTTACCACATTGGTATTTCCTTCCTGCGCTACTATTCCGTTGGCTGCGTTATCCAGTACAATGGTAGAACCGTTTGCCAACGTAAGCAGGGCTTTATTACCACCAGGGGCCACGTCATTTTTTATTGCCTCCACGGTTGCCACCTGCGTTTTTGGTGAGCGCATTAACCATAACCAACCAACAGATGTTACTAAAAGCACGATGATGGCAGCGGCGGCTATTCGCGCAAATGGTATTCTACGCACAGGCGCTGTTTCAATAGGAACAACCGGCACTTCGTCAGCTTCAAAAATCGCGTGTAATACTGCCTGTGCTGTATGCTCTGGCATACGATGTATTTCAGGCCTTTCAATGATCATTTTATCAATCAATTGCTGTACAGCTTCGTCATTACCACTTTCCTGCAGCAACTGCATCAATTCTTCCTTTTCTTCCGGTGTGCAGGTTTTATTTGCATACCTGTTTAATAAATATTCCAGCGATGAAGACATATCTCGGGGGTTAGGTACATATAGAGACTACTGCTGCAAAGTGTTTGGGTGAGTGGGCGTGAAAATATTTTTAAAATATTTGCAGGCAGGGGTAAAATGCTGTGAGTTGCAGGCACTTACGAAATAAATGTAGCTGAAAAAATAAGCTGAACGGTGCGGCAGGCTTTAATAAAAACGGGTCAGAATAATCAAAGCGATGGAAACGTCGAGACGGGCGAGGCAATAGGTACGGACACTGCGCATGGCCTGCGCCAGATGTGATTTTACGGTTTCGGGTGACAATTGAAGCGCGGCTGCGGCTTCTTCTCTTTTTAATCCTTCTTTTTTGATAAGATTATATACCTGTTTTTGTTGTTCAGGCAAGCGGTCAATGGCCGCCTGTAAAATGCGGGTATACTCATTGTTCAGTACCCTGTCTTCGGTATCGTGATCATATAAAAGAGCGCCCTCCATGGCATTTACCTCAATTGATTCTTTTCGGGCAATCCGTTTCAATGCGGTAAAGACATAATTTCTTGTTATGGTAAACAGATAAGCCCGGAAATGTTCCACTTCATTAAGCGTATTTCTTTTTACCCAGATCTTCAAAAACACATCCTGCACAATTTCTTCCGCTACGGCAGATGATTCAGTAAGTTCAAAGGCAATGGAGTAAATTTTATTACGGTAGTTGTTATAGATCTGTGTAAAGGCATTTTTATCGCCTTCAGCAATCAGCTTCAGTAGTTCATTCTCATGATATGAAAATTGGTCGGACACAGAATTTCTTTACTTACAATTTTGGGAACAACGGAGCTAATCTACGGCGTTTCACGTATTATAAAAATAAATTTTTATTAAGCCGGAATATTTCTACGGGCGTTTCAGCCACAGCAGGTGAAGATTACGTCATCTGTATGCGTTTTATGATCAGGCATTTTCAACTGGCAGACTAATTGAATGAAGGGCGGGTAATGGTGGACTTTTCATTGGACTCCATCGGAGGGATACGGCTTATAGGAAAACCTTCTTTATTAACTTTTATCATTCACAATTTCAACTGGACAATTGGCTTTTTCAATTAATTCCGGTAATCCGAAGCGGGTGATAGCCAGCTGCGCAGTGTCGCCATACCCAGGCGCAACAAACAACATGGCAGCTTCTTTCGTTTTTTCAAGTACCTGTTCCAGTGTGGGATCATTCAACAACTCAGTGTCACAGGTAACGCCTTTTGCTTTTGCCAAATTATTAAGCATGGTCATTAGATCCTGAATTATTGTAGCACTGTCTTTTTCAGTATCCTCGATGTCCTTCCAGGTTTCAGCAAGGTCGATATCACTTGGAAAAACATATCCTTCAGGTACCTCTTTACCTGATATTAGAAACAACGCGTGCAGACGGGCTCCTTCCTGTTTAGCCCATGCAATTGCATGATCGCCCAGAAAATAAGGGAAATTAATTCCGTTCACAATTACAATAGCTGTTTTCATCTGAAAATATTAATTGTTTTTTAGCCTGATGGAACTTACCATCCCGTCCCGATAAATCGGGCGGGATGGACGTTTCATACAATAAATATAAGTATTGAAAGTTCCTGATTATCGGCCGCATTCCGATACAGTTAACAATTGCTTAATATTGGAAAAATAAAAGCCGCTTGTGCAAGCGGCTTTTACTATTCCAAAGGGGCAAAATTTATTTTAACCAATTTCTTTTGGGCTCAGCAGCCTCAACTTTCTTGTTAAAGGCAGCCTTATAAATAATTTGAGTATGCTGATCTATTTTGTCAATCCTGCTTTACTTCTCGTTCTCGCCAGCTCTATTTCTGCACTGCGGTATTCGAATACTGCTTCCAGGTAATTCAATTGCGCTGCAGTCAAAGCCAGTTCTGCATCGGTTAATTCCAGTCTTGCTGTTACTCCTTTTTCATACCGGTATTGCACAATATCATAACTCAGCAATGCAGCTTCTTTCACTTTCAATTGTGTTTGCATTCTGTCGTTTGTTTCTCTAAGATTGGCGATCACCTGTTTTACTGTTGTCTTCAGCGCCTGCTGCGCTTCGCTGATGCGGATGCCGGATTGTTGCTGTGCCAGTTCAGCCTGACGGATCTTTGCCTGGTTACTATGTCCGGTGAACAATGGTAATACAACCTGTGCGCCCGCAAAGGAAGCTGATGGCCAGTACGCATTTGTGAAATCGAATTTACGTGCCTGGCTCTGAAGCTGGTATTGTCCAATAAGCGATACCGTTGGAAGCCGGGCTGCTTTGGCCAGTGAGGTCTGCTGTTCACTTACCTGTTGCTGCAGTTCCAGTGCCTGTAAGTCTGGCCGTTGCTGAAGCGCTTCTTCGTACAATTCATTTTCTGAAGGGATGGCTTCCCGGGAATGTACTACCAACGAGTCGGTTAATGTGATCTGCTTAATGGAATCCAGCGCCATCAGTGTGATCAGTTGTTGTTTGCCTACTTCAATGGCATAATCGAGTTTAAGGATGTCGGGTCTCAGGCTTTGCACGGCCGCGTATGCACGAAGCGTATCCACACGCAAACCACGTCCCTGTGCAAGCAACGACCTCGAATCAGCAAGGGCCTTCTCATTACGTTGCAAACTTTCGTGTTGCAGCTTCAGTCTTTCTGCAAGTACCAGAATGCCAAGGTAAGTCTGTTGTACATCCGCCGCCACGTCAATGGATGATTGCTGGTAGTAAGAACGGGATACTCTTTCCTGTAATCGAGCTGTCCTGATCGTGGGTGCTGCTATTGGCGAATAGATGGAATAGCTTGCGCTGAGGGTTCCGGAGAACTGATCCCTGCCTCCGATGCGGGAGAAAGGGATCTTGCTGTTGCTGCCGTTCTCTCCAAATCCGAAGAAGGCGGGCAGTGCAAAATAATGCAGGTACTGTGCTCCCAGCTGGACAGCAGGCAGCGAAAGACTTTTCGCTACCCGCACCTGCTCTCCTGCTATAGAAATATCCAGGGCATTTGCTTTTAATGTACGGTTATTTTGCGTTGCCTGCAGCACCGCTTCCTGCAGACTGAAACTTCGTGGCTGCTGTGCCGCGCCCACAAACGGACTGGCGGCGATAATAGCAGACAGGATGATATAATATGGAAAAGAATGTGATCTCATGATAAAACTGTTTTGGGTTGAAGAGATGGAGCGGCAGGTGATACTGTCATTCCGTTTGGTTCATTGAGAACTGTTTTTCCTTTTCTGCTTAAGAAGCTATATACCGCAGGGATCACAAAGAGCGTAAGGATACCGGCGAATACCAATCCGCCTACCACCACAATACCCAATGAAGCACGGCTTCCTGAAGAGTTACCGAGACTAAGTGCAATGGGTAACGCACCAAAGATCATGGCCAGGGTAGTCATCAGGATCGGTCTGAAGCGGGACACAGCCGCTGATATAACGGCATCACGTACGCTTAAACCTTCTTTCTTCCGATGGTTGGCAAATTCCACGATGAGGATACCGTTCTTGGTGATCAGACCTATCAACATGATCATACCGATCTGGCTGAAGATATTGACGGAGCTATCACTTACCCAAAGACTGATCAATGCGCCTGTTACCGCCATCGGTACAGTGAGCAGGATGATGAATGGATCGATGAGGCTCTCAAACTGTGCCGCCAGTACCAGGTAGATCAGGATGATGGCAAAGATGAATGCAAACACCAGGCTCGAACTGCTTTCGCGGTAATCACGGCTTTGGCCGGCCAGTGATGTTCTGAATCCTACCGGTAGATTTTCTTTGGCGATACGGTCCATTTCGTCAAGGGCTTCGCCCATGCTCACACCCGCTGCCGGGGTGGCCTGTATGGTAACACTGTAGCTTTGGTTGTAACGATAAATAGCAGGCGGACTGATGCCTTCATGCAGCGATACGAGGTTATCCAACGGCACCATGTCACTATTTGATGATTTCAGGAAGATGGAACGCAGGTTTTCCGGCGTAGAGCGCTCAGATCTTTCGAGCTGCCCGATCACTTCATACTGCCGGTCGTTGTGGATGAAGTATCCGTAACGTCGCCCACTCAACGCCAATTGAAGCGTACGGCCGATCTCCTGTGTAGAGATACCTAATTGTGCTGCACGCTGGCGATCGATGGAAATGTTGATCTCCGGCCTGTTTACTTTGAAATCGGGATTCACGAAGTTTAACTTCTTGCTACCATAAGCTGCGCCAGTCAGCTTCGGCATTACATCTATCAGGCTTTTGAGATCTGGCGCCTGCACTACGTACTCGATGGGCTGACTGGATGCAAAGCCTCCGATGGTAGGGATCTGGATCGGGATCACGATCACATTCCTGAACCGGCCACTGGCAGCTACCAATTTTTCATATACCTGTTGCTGTGTCATACCACTCTTCCGTTTGTGCGGGTCTTCAAGGAATACCCATTGGAACCCGCTATTAGCAGGTTGTACCAGCGTTCCCACGCCTGCTGCCACCGCAGCATAGGTTACGTTATTATTGAGGTCAGGTATTGAATCTGCGACAAAATTGCTGATCTCTTTCATGGATTCTTCCATACTCTCAAAGGAAGTGCCTTCGGGTGCAATCGCTACCAGGCCTACGAGGGAGCGATCTTCCAGGGGCGCCAGTTCAGAAGGGAGCTTGGGCGCCAGCAAATAAGCAATACCGAAAGAAAGGACAAGCAGGCCAAACCCAAGCCAACGGTAACGCATAAATCCTTTTAATAAATATTCGTACCCGTTATTCATTTTCACGAAGAAAGGTTCCGTTTTGCGATACAGCCAGTTGTGGTGAGCGCCGGCCTTGAGCAGGTAGGCACTCATCATGGGCGACAACGTGAGGGCCACAAAGGCAGAGATCAGCACAGAACCAGCTACCACCACCACAAACTCCTTGAACAGTTTACCGGTGATACCACCCAGGAACATGATCGGCAGGAACACGGCAGCCAGGGTAATGGTTGTGGAGATCACCGCAAAGTATATTTCATTCGATCCCTTACGGGCTGCTTCCAGTGGGCTCATACCCTCTTCCACTTTCGAATAGATGTTCTCCAATACTACGATGGCATCATCTACCACCAGCCCGATAGCCAGTACCAGGCCCAGCAGGGTAAGCACGTTTATAGAGTAATTGGCCAGGTACATGATGAAGAAAGAGGAAATGATCGATACCGGGATGGCTACTAATGGGATCAGCGTACTACGCCAGTCACGCAGGAAAATGAAGATGATGATGGTTACCAGCCCGAATGCAAGGATCAACGTTTCTTCAACTTCGGCGAGGGAGTTCTTTACCGGAACGGTGAAGTCTTTACCCAACCTGATATTGTAATCTTTCGGAGCCGTTTTAATGATCTCTTCAAAACGTTTATTGAATTCATCTACAATGGCAAGTGAGTTGGCGCCGCGTTGCGGTTGAACACCGGTACCCACACCGTAACGGGCTGTTTTTCCTTCCGCCACAATCATGGCAGTACGTTCATTCTGCGAACTCATGACGGCCTGGCCAATATCACGGAAGCGCACAATGGCTCCGTTCTTTTCGCCGATGATCATGTTATTGAAATCTTCTTCTGTTACCAGCCTGCCGAGTGTGCGTAGCGTCATTTCCGTTTGCTGTCCTTCGATGCGTCCGCTGGGCAGGTCAACGTTCTCACGTTGCAATGCAGCCTGGATATCGGCAGGTGAAATTCCATAGGAAGAAAGCTTCACCGGATCCATCCGAATGCGCATCGCGCGCTTACGGCCTGCATAAGATTCAACCAGTCGCACGCCGGGGATAGATTGCAAACGCTCCTTGATATTGATGTTCACGAAGTCGGTAATGTCTTCAAGACTTTTGGTATCACTTTGCACGGTAAGGAACACCAGGAACTCAGGAGGTCCTGATTTTTCTACGATGGTGGGTTCAATGTCTACGGGCAGTTGCTGACGCGATTTGGAAACCTTATCGCGAACATCATTGGCAGCTGCTTCCAGGTCTGCATTCATATTGAATTCAACGGTGATGATGCTCACCTGCTCGCGGCTTACAGAGGAAAGCGCGCGGATGCCGTTGGCTTCTGCAATGGCTTCTTCCAGCGGCTTGGTCACCTGCGAAGCGATGATATCGGCGCTGGCCCCCGGATAAACGGTTGTAACAGTCACAATGGGCGAATCTGTCACAGGATACTCACGGGTACCGAGAAACGTATAGCCCACTATGCCAAATAAGATCAATAGAACAGACATCACCCCGGCCAGTACCGGCCTGGAGATGCTCATTTGTGAAATGGCGCTCATATAATTATTTGTAAATAGTCAATAGAGGGCATTGCAGTGGTATGCACTGCAATGCAGATGTTGTTCAATAAATTTCAGGCTGATATAAGGGAAGGGAGAACGGATTATTTCTGATTCACGACACGAACATCGGAACCGGGTGTAAGACGCAACTGATTACTTGTGATAACGGTGTCACCTATTTGAATTCCGCTGGTGATCTGAACATGCTCCGCATCGCGTTGACCTACTACTACCGGTGTTGCCTGCGCTTTGCCATTCCTGAGGAGATATACGGAATATCCCTGGGAAGAAGGCATCAGGCTCTGACTCGGGATCTGCAGCGCATTGTTGGAAGTGCGCAAAGCGATGGCCAGCCTGCCGCTTTGCCCTACCACCAGTTTGTTCTGCGGGTTGGCAGCAATTGCTCTTACCATCAGCGTTCTGGTAGCGCGGTCTACATACGATTCTTTTGAGATCACGGTAGCATTGTACCGGGTGCTGTCGCCCTCTACGGTGAATACCTGCCGGCTACCGGGTATTACCAGGTTGGCGTATTTCTCAGGAATTGAAAACTCCAGTTTTATCTGTGCATCATCAACGATGGTAGCGAGGGGCGTATTGGGTGAAACCAATGCACCGGGATAGGTGCGGATGATACCTAACCTGCCCTGGAAGGGAGCCCGGATGCGGGTTTTGTCGATAGTGGTTTGCAGCTGCCTGATCTCTGCTTTCAATACGGCCAGGTTGGTGGCAGCCTGGTCATAGTCTTGCTGGGAAGCAGCATCATGTGCAATCAGGTCTTTTAGACGGGCGTCATTCAGCGCGGCTAATTTTTCCTGTTGACGAAGCCTTTCCAGTTGTGCCTGCAAGTCTGCATCATCGAGTTGAAAGAGCAAGGTGCCTTTGGATACAAAATGACCTTCTTTCACGGGAACGTTCACCACTTTTTTTGTCAGCTCACTCGAAATGATCACATCCCGGTTAGCGGCCAGGGTACCGGTGATCTCGATGAGTTGTTTCACTTCTCCGGGCGCTACTATATAGACATCTGCGGGGATGCCGGGTGCTGCCGCAATGGCCGTACCGGCTGCCGGCGCATTCTCATTAGCGCGGCTGGTACAAGCATGGAGAACAACCATAACAGGTAGCGACAATAATAATAAAAGGATGACGGTAATGGATGAAGATCTTTGTACCGGTGCCTGGCTCGCAAGCAGCCCGGGATTGATAAGTTTGGTCGGTAATAAACGGTTCATAACGCTCAGTTTAATAGATATATCGAAATGTATCGATGTTTATATGTTAAAAAAAATCCTTTTGTCGAGGATTGAATGAGAACACAAACTTATCGAAACATTTCGATACGTCAATACAATTTCTTAAAAAAAATTTATCCCTTCAGGGCCACCAGGAAGTGCACGTACTGGTCGATCATTTTATTATTCATGGTATATTTCACGTTACGGCCTTCTTTTTCGGCAATGATCAGTTCAGCATCCGTAAGTTGTTTAAGGTGATGAGATACCGAGGGTTGCGCCAGGTCAATAATGTCGTTAATATCGGAACAATACATGCAGCTTTGATTCTTATGGAGGGATTTCAGGATCTGCAACCTGTTGGGATCCGCCAGTGCTTTAGAGATCTTCTCTACTTTTTTAAGTTCCATTACAAACTGTTTACAACATGATTAATCATTGATTTCAATCGCTATGCTCAGCAGATGGTTTCGATCTTCAAAAAAGGATACCTGCAAAAATACATTTTTTAATCAAATCTAAAAGTGAGTGATGAACAGCCGTTAATGTATTACGATATTACTAAGGGCAGCGTATAATGCGATAGGTTTTTTTTCAATATACTATA
>DASUVL010000184.1:0-6635 GCA_036379015.1 Niastella sp. | reverse complement strand
AAAAGAAGTGATCTACCTGCGGTATTACGAAGGATTGAATTTTGAAGACATCGCCCAAAGCATGAACCTCTCGGTAAAGGCCTGTTACAAGCTCATGGGCCGGGCCATAACAACATTGCGTGAAAACATGGTTTGTAGCTTGTTGTTTGTGGTTTGTTGTTTCTCGTCATATAGCATTTATCTATAGGTGTTAAATTGGAATGATATTAGTAGCAACACAGGCGAGAAATAACGACCATACCCATTGAATATGACTATTCCCAAGCAAAAGGGCCTGATCCTTTTATCTATACTGCTTTTCGTACTTCCTTTTATTACCTGTGCCCAGGAGGGGATATCGGTAGCTGTACGTCCCTGTGGTACAGACAGACTATTGGCACAATTAAGAAAGGATCCCGCTTTCGTAGCGAAGGAAAGAGCTATTAACCAGGTTCTTGCGAAAAAACATTATTTGAGTGTTTCCGCCGCTCCGACCGCCATCATTACATTACCAGTTGTAGTACATATCATCAATGAAAATCTCAACGCCTATACAGATGCAGCCGTTATACAGGCAATACAGGCGCTAAACGACGCTTATAGCGCTTCCGGCACTTTTGCCGGTGGGCGTACCGATACAAGGATCCAGTTCTGTTTGGCCAAAACGGCCCCTGATGGCGGCCGCACCACGGGTATATTACGAACGCACTCTTATCTTTCTGATTTCGATTATGATATGGAAGGGGGCGATCTCACTGCTTTGGGAGCGTGGGACCGGAGCCGTTACGTCAATATATGGTTGGTGTCTGAGATCAGGTCTGAATATATGCAGGATTTCAGCTGCGGTACCTGGACGCGTCTTACCATGGCCGGATATGCAGGCGCCGGCGGAGATGTTGTGGTATCCGGCCTGGGAGTTGGTCTGTTAGCGCATGAAATAGGGCATTATCTCAACCTCGCTCATACATTTGCCGCCAGGGACTGCAGAAACGATGACTGTCTCACCGATGGCGATATGGTATGTGATACCCCTCCCGAAAACACTATTTTCGGAGGAGGATGCAACGCACCACAAAACTCATGCAGCTCTGATACTCTTTCTGGATTTACCACAGATGTGAACGACCTGCCTGATAATTTCATGGATTATGGTTCCGGGACGGGCTGTATCATGGGCTTTACGCCAGGGCAGGCTGAAAGAATGCAAAACTATATTACCACTGAATTACCGCTGATGGTGAACAGTACTCTTTGCAATGATCCTTGTGGCGCTGCTGTTACGGCAGCTTTTACCCGTGACATCGAATATCCTGTAATTGGCAACGTAGTAACATATACCGCTACCGCAGGCGCCGGGCAAACCTTGCAATGGCTGGTAGATGGTGCCCCCGCTGGTGCGGGGCCAACACTTGCACTTACTGTAACCCAAAAGAAAACCTACCGGTTGGAATTACGGGTAACCGATATAGCAAGCGGATGTAAAGCCTCAACTACCGACGCGCTACAGGTAAGCTGCGGCGTGGTAGCGAGATTCTATCCCGACAAGCGCGTGATTGCTTCCAAGGATGGCATTCAGACAGACCACGTTGTTTTTACCAATCGTTCCCGCAATGCTACTTCCTGGAAATGGCTGATGAGCAACAATGGCATGGCAGAACAGGTAGTGAGCACAGACGAACAACTTGATCACCTGTTTGAAATTCCCGGCACATACAAAGTGCGCCTGTACGCAACCAATGGTAGCTGTGAAGATACCACCAACCCGGTTACCATTGTGGTTGACGACCCAACGGCCGATGGCGTAATACATATAGAAAGCGTAACCTGTTATCAACAGAATAAGGTAAGGGTACAGCTTTGGTTTGAGAACAGGGGATACGTGACCATTCCCAAAGGTACCCCGGTATCTTTTTATGATGATGATCCCCGTACCGGCAGGGGAAATCTGTTGGGAAATCCCTTCCTGTTACCAAATGATCTGCCCGGTAAATGTGCAACCACCCGGTATACGGCTATTGTAGACGTTGGTCGCCCCTTTTTAGATACGCTGGTAACCGTGATGAATGATAACGGTACCACAATGCCGCTGGCGCTGCCCAATACCGGGCTGCAGGAAGTAACTTTTAATAATAACATAAATATCAAAAAGGGAATTAGTTTTCGTGCCTCCCTTAACCCAAATGAATATACGTTGATGCCACAGGATCAGGTAACGCTGGAACCTGTTGTTGTAAGTGGTGGCGCTATTACTACTGCTACCTGGGAAACGTCTCCTTATCTTAATTGTACCAATTGTATCAATACTACGTTCACTGCATTGTACCGCCAGGATACTGTTATTACGGTGAAAGTGCGGGCCCACGCGCAAGATGCATGTTATAGTGATGATACGGCTACCATCCATATTCCGGTGGTGGACGATTACACGGTACAGCTGAACAACGTGGATTGTTCCGGTACCGACAGCCTGCATTTGGATTTTACCCTGTGCAATGGGTATACAGGGGGTAATATACCTGCTTCCCTGCAGGTCGATTTCTATGACCGTTTGCCAGATGACCCGGCAGCGGTGAAGCTGGGTAATCCCTTTCTTACACCAGGGGCTTCTGCCGGCGCCTGCAGTAATTATGAGCAATACATCCCGGGCACATCTACCGGTAAAGTGTTTGCGGTGGTGAACAAAGACCGGCAGGTATATCCGGTGGCAAGCGGTTTAAACGAATCCGTCTACGACAATAATACCATTAGCCTGGGTTATACGCCTCCGGTATTGTCGGTTTTGCCAAACGATACCACCGTATACCGTAAAGACCCGTTCAACCTCTATTACAACGTAACCGGATTTACGCCAACGGCTGTGCTATGGGAAAGCGCTAGTGCGTACACGCTTAGTTGTAACACCTGTGCCAGCCCGGTAGCTACCATGCTCGACAGCGGCATGGTGGGCCTGCAACTCACCAACCAGTACGGTTGCGTTTTAAAGGGGCAGGAATACGTGCGTATATTTCCTCCCGATATTACAATAGAATTGTTGTCGGCAGATTGTTACGATGATAACAACATCATAGTAAAATTCAAAGTGTGTATGGGAAATGGTTATGATACAATTTATAATCGGCTACCCGTATCATTTTACGATGGATCACCGGCTGAATTACAGTCTTTAGTGTTATCTACCAGGTATTATACACCCGATTCCTTAATTGGACCATGTAGTGAATTTACACATGTAATAACCACTCCGGGTTCCAACCAGGTAGTAGCCATGGTGAATGACCAAAAGGAATCGGTGTTTAAGGAAACAGATTATGCCAATAACCAGAACAGCCTGAAATATACCCCCTTTACCGTAAATGCCACGCCGGAAATAATTACACTGGCACGACCGGGCAATGTAACATTACATACAGCCGTTGGTGGCGGTGCCGCTACTGCGTATGTATGGGAACCATCGTTGGGGCTTTCCTGCAATGACTGCGCTGAGCCGGTTGCTACGGCAGCATCTTCTATGAAATATCTGGTAACTGCAACCAATAATTATTATTGCAAGGATACTGCTACTGTACACATTCAAACCTTTGTGAAGACCGGTATCGCCATGCCCAATGCCTTTTCGCCAAATGGAGACGGACGAAATGATTATTTATACGTGATGGGTGGTCTGGATATCGTGAAGGTAAAGAACCTGTCGGTATTTAACCGTTATGGGCAGAAGCTATTTGAGTCGCTCAATTCGCCGGCTAACGACCGCAAATATGGCTGGGATGGCAGGGTGAAGGGGAAGCGGGTTGATTTTGGCACGTATGTTTACTTCGCTGCCGTCGAATTTCTGGACGGTTCCGTGCAATACGTAAAGGGCACCGTAATAGTGACGCCATAGAAGAGGAGTTGAACAAATACACCTGTGGCCATTGCGGCCTCAACTACGTTATTAAATATGATGTTTTATTAAGATATGTGATAGGTATACCGTTAGTGTTATATTCCGGTTATCCATACCCTCAATGTGTTTGGGCATTTTTTGACTGATATAGTGCGCAAATCAAAAAATGTTATTACATTGTTCTTGCAAATCATCATTAAATTTTATCCCCTATGAACCAGTTTTACTTCAGTTTGTCGAAATTTCCTTCCGACCTATTCCCTCACAGGAAGATATACATTAGCATAATTCGCGATTAGCCAGCACAGTAGTCTTTTCCCTTTTCCACTAACTAATCAACGTACCCTAAACCTTATCACATGAGGTTGCATAAACTGCCCTGGTTGTTTATATTATTATATTTATTAACAGGAGTAATGATATATTCCTGCAAACGGGAACAGGTGATTCCTGCACATGCCGATTTCAGTTATGAAATTGTGAACAGTAATTTTACGGTTCCGGTAAAGATCAAACTAACCAATAACTCATCTGGCGGTAATCAATACAAATGGACATTTGAGGGTGGCATCCCTGCTACCTCCGATAAGCGGGACCCGGGCGAAGTGGTTTTTAATGGGGCCGGCTCCTATAATATAAAACTGGAAACGTCGAATGCCGACAGCCATGATGAAAAATCGGTTGTTGTAGCTCTGGATAGTTCGGTAACTGTCGATTTCAATGCGGAGATTCTCGTTAACGAGTATGCCCCTGCGCAGGTAAAGATCACCAATAAAACAATAGGTGCATCCAGCTGGCGCTGGACCTTCAGCGGCGGCTCACCTGCAACGGCTTCATCGCAGGAGCCCGGAATCGTTTCATTTGCCAACCCGGGTGTTCATGAGATCACGCTTACAGTGAGCAATGGCAGAAAAGAATTTACCCTGTCAAAGACCATAACCGTTAAACAGGCGCTGGCGCCTGCTTTCTCCATAGAGCCTTCTTTTGATGATGAAGATTACCAGGCTCCGCTGACAGCAACCCTCAGCAATGCCTCTATCGGTGGCATCACCTGGAAATGGACAACTACAGGCGGAAATATCAGTAACGCTACTGACAGTGCCCCGCAGATCCATTTTACTGCACCGGGAAAGTATACCGTAACGCTCACTGCCGATAATAAAAAAGAAACAAGATCTGTTTCCCATACCATTACCGTTTTGCCCAATACCAACCTTCGCACCTTTTCCGGGGTGATATTGGGGATCAACACCGCACATGGCAGTATTGGCAGTTTTTTCTCTACCAGTCTCAGAAAGAAATTCAAAGCAGGAGATGATCTGTCATCAAACGGAAAGGAAGTCGACATCGTGTTTTATGGCATGAACAAAAATTTTGTTTACAACCGGTTTGCAAGTCCGGATTCTGCCGGCAAATATGTCTTCGATCCCATTCCGGGTGCAATGCCTGTGACCATCATCAATTCAATAGAGAACTCTCCATATGCTTCCCTGATGACTTCGAGCATCTTCGACGGCATGACAACCGATGCTGCATTAAGGTCTATACCTATAGATTTCAGTGAAGCAGCCTGGAAGCAATTTGATAATGCGGTAGAGCCAAGGATCGTGCTGTTCAAAAAGAATAATGGCATTAAGGGGGTGATCAGGATCAAACAATTTATTCAGGATGAAAATCAATCTTATGTGATCGTGGATATAAAAGTGCAGAAAGAGCCTTAACAATAAATGGCGCAACCCATTTATTGAAAACCCTATCGTATGAAAACATGTTGGCTGTTAACCTTATTCCTGTTGGTATATGCCATGCCATATGCACAACAAGTGGATATCCAAAGTTTGAAGGATGTATTTAAAGCGAAGCCCGTAAAGTTCAATGGAGGCATTTCTGCCGGCTCCATGTTCTACAATGGCAGTGGCAGTACAGGTCGCCAGCCATTTACCTGGTATGTGCAGGGCAATGCGAATGCTAATATCCTGGGCAAGGTGAATTTACCCTTCAACTTCAACTTCACCAATGCAGGTTCAGGGTTTTCCTATCCGGTAATGCCTAACCGCCTCAGTCTGCATCCTACTTACAAATGGATCACCGGGCACATCGGCGATGTGGCCATGAGCTTTTCTCCCTACACATTGAATGGTCATCAGTTCAGAGGAGTGGGTGTGGACCTTTCTTTCAATGGCCCCCTGAAAGTAAGCGCTATGGCGGGCAGATTGCAAAGAGCCGTAGCATACGATAGCGCCAATAAAAATGTATTGCCTGCTTACCAAAGAATGGGTTATGGTGTTAAAGCCGTTTATGAAGAAAGATGGTGGAAAGCAGGCGTGAACGCTTTTTATGCAAAGGATGATGTGAGCAGCCTTTCCATTCCGCCCGACAGTTTTCTGATCTATCCGCAGGAGAACCTGGCGATCGATTATGAGCTTGCCGTGAAGCCGCTAAAAGGCATGGATATCAGTGCTGAATGGGCAAACTCCGCACTTACCAGGGATAGAAGAACAGATAATATTAAAGAGCAGTCATCCGGCGCCGGTAGCCTGATGAAAAGAATGATCAATGGTAATTCATCAACAGCGGTTTACCAGGCATTCAAATCCCAACTGAATTACACCTTCCGGAAAAGTACCGTAGGCGTAGCGTATGAACGGGTGAATCCGGGTTATACAACACTGGGAGCTTATTATTTCAACAGCGACCTGGAGAACATAACCGTCAATGTAGCGCAAAGCCTGCTGAACAATAAGGCAAATATAGCCGTCAATATCGGCACCCA
>DASUVL010000183.1:0-4152 GCA_036379015.1 Niastella sp. | reverse complement strand
GGGGCTGATAAATGGTAAATCATTATATTGCAGCGCACTACCCAATTACTCGGCATGGCGTTAAAAATAATAGATCACGGTTCCCGCGAGTACCAGCAAATGGTTCAGCTGCGTAATGATATTTTACGCAGGCCATTGGGTTTGCAATTTACCCCCGATGAGCTGGAAAAAGAAAAAGAGGAGATCTTAATTGGGGCTTTTGAAGAAGAAAAGATGCTGGGGTGCTGTATGTTGATCAAGGGAGACCCCGGTTCGGTTCGGTTACGCCAGATGGCCGTATTGAATAACCTGCAGGGAAAAGGCATTGGGCGGGCCCTGATGCAATTTGCCGAAAACATTGCCCGCGACCGCGGTTTTCAGAAAATAACCATGCATGCCCGCAAAACTGCCGTAGGTTTTTATGAAAAACTCGGTTACCGGGTCTGCGGCCAGGAATTTGAAGAGGTTACTATCCCACACTATATAATGGAGAAGCAGTTGTAAGAATAGAATCATTTTCTACTTCTTAAAACCAATACGTTCTCGATTTTCCCATTTTGTTTGGTTTTGTTTTTTCTGAAATAGCAGGTCAAGCACCTCGTCTAAGGTGCTAATATTGCACCTTAAAGAATTATATTCTTCTCGTGTAAGTTCAAACATAAAATCGGGCGGGAACCGGAGCTTACGCAGTAGCCTCTTCTGCTGTAACAAACTCCTTCATCTGAGAAAGAAAACGAACCATTATCTGCATACTGGTTACATCTTCTATTACCAGCATAAATAATTTTCCGTTCTGTTTTAACCGGGCCTTGTTGGTTTTGGTTTGAATATAGGTGAGTATGTTATGGAAAATGGGCGATTCAAAATAGGGTGAATCTGCCTTATTGATGAAATAACATCTCAGCGTTTCATCTTTCAGCAACATTTTTTCAAAACCCAGCTCTACGGCCAGCCGTCGACTCCTTACAGTATCAAAAAGATCTTCTACCTGTTGCGGTATGGGACCAAAACGGTCCTGCAATTCGAGTGCAAATGCCTGCAACTCCTCTTCGTTATCACAATTATCAAGGCGGGTATATAACGTTAACCGTTCGGTGATACTTACTACATAACTATCAGGTATCAATATCTCCAGATCGGTATCAATGGTACAATCCTGCACATAATCTTCCTGTTTAGCTATTTCGTCCTTGAACAGATTACGGAACTGGGTACGTTTTAATTCTTTGATGGCTTCTTCCAATACTTTCTGATACATTTCAAAGCCAATTTCTGCCATAAAACCGCTTTGTTCGCCGCCCAGCAGGTTACCTGCACCTCTGATGTCCAGGTCGCGCATGGCTATCTGGAAACCGCTGCCCAGCTCACTGTGCTGTTCCAGGGTTTGTAACCGCTTTCTTGAATCAGACGGTAAGGTACTCATTGGCGGAGCCAGCAGATAACAGAAAGCTTTTTTATTGCTCCGGCCTACCCTGCCCCGCAACTGGTGCAGATCGCTTAACCCAAAATGGTGGGCATTATTGATGATGATGGTATTTACATTGGGTATATCTACCCCGCTTTCTACAATATTGGTACAAATGAGAACGTCGTATTTTTTTTCTATAAAGTCAAGTATGCGTTCTTCCAGCACATGTCCTTCCAACTGGCCGTGTGCATAACCAATGCTCAGGTCAGGGCACAAACCCTGGATAAGCGCCGCCATTTCTGCCAGCCCCTGTACCCGGTTATGGATGAAGAATACCTGTCCGCCCCGTTCTGTTTCAAAATAAATGGAGTCACGGATGAAATCCTGGTTAAATACCTGCACTTCGGTTTGTATCGGTTGCCTGTTGGGAGGCGGTGTATTGATAATGCTCAGATCACGGGCGCCCATAAGGCTGAAGTGCAGCGTACGGGGTATAGGCGTTGCCGTTAAGGTTAAACAATCTACGTTGGTACGTAGTGTTTTGATCTTTTCTTTATGCGCTACTCCAAATTTTTGCTCTTCGTCAATGACCAATAAACCCAGGTCTTTATATTTAACTTCCTTGCCTAACAGGGCATGGGTTCCAATAATAATATCAATTTTACCTTCTTCCAGCTTCTTTAAGGTTTCTTTTTTCTCTTTAGCCGATTTAAACCGGTTCACATAATCTACCGTTACCGGGAAATCTTTCAGGCGTTCGCTGAATGTTTTAAAATGCTGGAACGCGAGGATAGTGGTGGGTACCAGCACGGCTGCCTGTTTTCCATCCAAACAACTTTTGAACGCGGCACGGATGGCAATTTCCGTTTTTCCAAAACCTACGTCACCGCATACCAGCCTGTCCATAGGCGATGGCGACTCCATATCTTTCTTTACATCTGCTGAAGCCTTGCTTTGATCGGGAGTATCTTCATAAATAAAAGATGCCTCCAGCTCAATTTGCATGTAATTATCCGGTGCATGCGAAAAGCCCTGCTGCGCCTTTCGTTGGGCATACAGGGTGATGAGGTCAAATGCAATTTCTTTAACCTTTGTTTTTGTTTTTTCTTTCAGTTTGTTCCAGGTATCACTACCCAGCTTATTTACCTTGGGTATACTTCCTTCCTTGCCGGTATACTTTGATATTTTATGCAGCGAATTTATATTCACATACAGGATGTCGCTGTCTTTATATATAATACGGACCGCTTCCTGCAGCCTGCCGTTTGACTCCAGTTTTTGCAAGCCGCTGTACACCCCTACCCCATGATCAATGTGGGTAACATAGTCACCGGGTTGCAGCTCGCGAAGGGTACGCAGGGTTATTGCCTTGTTTTTATTATAGGCCTGTTTAACCTTGTATTTATGATAACGTTGAAATATCTGGTGATCGGTGTAACAGATCACTTTCAGGTCTTCATCAATAAACCCTTCGTGTATAGAGGTAGGAACAGGCGTAAATTGTATGCCTGCTTTCAGATCTTCAAAAATGCTGTTAAGCCGTTCTAATTGCTTGGGATTTTCTGCAAATAAATACAGGCTGAACTTTTTCGCTTCCCACTGTTTCAGGTCTTTTATCAGCAGATCGAACTGGCGATTGAACGCTGGTTGATCTTTGGTATTAAAGTCAATGGTGAATGGTGAATGGTGAGTGGGCTCGCTATCCTCTATAAACCCCGATGAATGGCCAAACTCTACCACGTGGCGGTTTGCCAGCTGCGCTTTTAGTGAACCGGAAATAAACTCATCTGCCTTTATCGTTGCTTTTATAGCTTTATCATCTTCCTCTGCCGCCTCTTTGGTACTGATTGGGGGCAGCTGCAGGAACAGTTGCAGGTCTTCTTCCTGGGTTAACAATCTTTCTTTGGTGAGTTCCCAGTCCTGGATCCAGTAAACGGTATTCTCCGGTAAAAATTCAAACAGGGATATTTTATCGCCTTCATCAAACTGGGTTTCTACATTGGGAATGATACTTACCTGCAATAATTTTCGCTCACTCAACTGGGTTTCCGGATCGAAAATGCGTATGGAGTCAACATCATTGCCAAACAACTCTATGCGGTACGGCTTTTCATTGCCGAACGAATAAATATCGAGGATACCGCCGCGTAAGGCAAACTGTCCGGGTTCGTATACAAAATCGGTACCCGAAAAACCGTACTCCACCAATTTGGTCAACAGGCCTTCCACATCGAGGGTATCGCCCGATTTTAAATAAATAATATTACCGGCGAGCGTTTTGGGCAATACTACTTTTTCAAACAGGGCCTCGGGATAGGTAACCAGCGCACCTACGCGGTTACTAGCGGCCGGGGGTGAAGAGAACCGGGTAAGCGCTTCTGTCCGCAACATTACGTGCGATGAATTGAGCAACCGGAAATTCTTCCTGTTTTTAAAAGAAGTGGGAAAGAAAAATAAATTCAGTGCATGGGTAAGATTTTCCAGCGAATTGTGCATGTAGGCGGCCCCTTCGGCATCTTCACAAACAATAACATGATTGAGCTGACTGCAAATTTCGTGTTGAAAAATAGTGCCGACAATAAAGGCCGGCGCACTTCCATGCAGGTTCTTACAAAAAATTTGTTGGGGTTGGGAAATAGTGAGCCTGTCCGCCAGTTGAAAAAGGCGGGGGTTATTTTTATAAGCATCGAGCAGCACCTTCAAATTCATATCAGCGGCGCAAAGATAGGTAAAGTTGATGAGTTGATTAAGTTAACTAGTTGATA
>DASUVL010000182.1:0-3516 GCA_036379015.1 Niastella sp. | reverse complement strand
TCCCTGCCTTATATTATGGCAGATACCATGCTGTTAAAAAAGCCAAACGACTCTATGGCTATTGGTTTAAAGACCTTTACCCAATTTGTACCCGACAGTATCTGGAAGAAAGATTTTGGTAAGAACGCTTCCCCTAAGTTTTATGCCCTGGCAAGAACAGCCGAAAAAGAAAAAGAGCATTATTTGTTTACTGAAGCGGTTATAGGTAGCAAACGGGTTGCTTACCTGGCCTGTTTCAGTAAAGACAATAAATTTTTAAAGGCCATGCCATTGGTGAAAACCGGTTTTGATCATTATACTTCGGCTTATGGGTTACTCGATTCAAAATTCCAGATAACAACCTACCGGGAAACTAAAAAGGCCGGCGGAGATGTACTTTTTAAAAGGAATATATATTTCTATGATCGGAACGGGGATAATTTTACCCTTATTGTAACCGAACCGAATGAAGATATTATCCAAGATGTGTTTAACCCGATAGATACGTTGTCTGCTAATAATAAATTTTCAGGCGACTATGTAGAAAATGAAAGAAATTTTGTTTCTATTCGGGATGGAAAGAACGCTTCTGAAATAGTGGTCTTTGTGCATTTTGAAAAGAATAACGGAAAATGCAAAGGTGAGTTAAAGGGGAACGCGCGTTTTATTTCACCCAATGTGGCACAATTTGTTAAAAGTGATAACCCTTGTCTGTTGGAGTTTTCATTTACAAGTAGTAAGGTCATTATGAAAGAGAAAGGCGGATGTGGAGCGTATCGTGATATCCAGTGCTTTTTTAACGGAAGCTATTGGAAGAAAAAGAAGAAAGTTGACAAAGTGAAAAGTTGACAAGTTGATAGGGTTGATAAGGGGGAAGTAAGTACAGTTGACAGGTTAACAAGTTAAATAGTTGAAAAGGACAGGTAACTACATACTAACATTCATTAGTAGTATTCGATCCTTCCATGCCACCTGACATAACCAACATCTCTTAACCCCGGGGATTTGGAATTTAACGTTATATTCGCTCCGTTTTTGTACAATCAGGACAACCTATTGTAATCAGTACCTGAAAGTTTAAAATGAAACAGTGTATATGAGCTTTACCAATTTTACCGTTCCTTACCCCATAGAAGGAAAATACAGCAAAAGAGTAGCTTATTTTTCAATGGAGTTTGCAGTTCATCAGCCATTGAAAATTTACAGCGGTGGCCTGGGTTTTTTATCCGGCTCGCATCTACGCAGTGCGTATGAATTACAACAGAACATGGTGGGCATTGGCATATTGTGGAAGTATGGATACTATGATCAGGCCCGTAACCAGGACCATACTTTGCAGGTAACCTGGCTTGAAAAGAACTATCATTTCCTGGAAGATACGGGCATCAAATTTCAAATTACCATTCATGATCACCTGGTATGGGTGAAAGCATATTATCTGAATCCGGAAACATTCAAAACAGCGCCGCTTTTTTTATTAAGCACTGATTTGCCGGAGAATGATCATATTTCGCAAACCATTACCCATCGCTTATACGATGCCAACGTGGCTACCAAAGTGGCTCAGTTTATTTTACTGGGTGTTGGGGGGGCTAAGCTCATGGATGAAATAGGATTTAACCCTGAGTTATATCATTTGAATGAAGCGCATGGGGTATCATCGGTTTTTTATTTGTACAAGAAATTTGGCAACAAGATTGAAGAAGTAAAAAAGCGATTAGTGTTTACTACACATACGCCCGAAGAAGCCGGTAATGAAAAACATGATATTCACCTGTGTCAAAAAATGAGTTACTTCTGTGGCTTAAGCGTTGATGAAGTGCGAAAGCTCACCGGTATGCAGGACGATCTGTTTAATCACTCCCTGGTAGCTTTGCGTTTTGCGCACCTGGCAAATGGTGTTTCAAAATTGCATGGTGAAGTATCGCGGTTGATGTGGGGCAAGTATGAGAATATTTGTCCGATCATTTCAATAACCAATGCACAGAACTGGCGTTACTGGGCCGATAAACAACTGTACCGGGCAGCTGAAGAGGGCAACGACAGCTGGTGGGATGATCGCAAGAAATACCTGAAACGCAGGTCATTTGAAATAGTCGCCGATCAAACCGGTAAATTGTTCAACCCGAATATATTTACCATTGTATGGGCGCGCCGTTTTGCCGGTTACAAACGGGCAGAGCTGCTTACCCGGGATAAAGCCAGGTTTGAAAAGTTATTGACCAATACTAAATACCCTGTACAGATCATTTGGGCTGGTAAACCTTACCCCATGGATTACCCCGCCATTAATGAGTTTAATAGCCTCATGCATATGAGTCGTGAACTTAAAAATGTGGCTGTGCTGGTGGGTTATGAATTAGGGTTATCAAAACGTTTGAAACAGGCTGCAGATATCTGGTTGAATAACCCCCGCGTTCCCCGCGAAGCATCCGGTACCAGCGGTATGACGGCTGCTATGAATGGCGCCATCAACTTTTCTACCTCTGATGGCTGGATACCTGAGTTTATTGACCAGGGACATAATGGTTTTGTAATTTCAAAGCCTGATTATGCCAAAATGAGTGTGCAGGAACAGGATCAATACGACCTGGATAAAATGTATGATATGCTTGAGCATGAAATTCTTCCCATGTATTATGATCGCTACGATACCTGGCGAACAATAGCTAAAAATGGCATGCGTGATGTACGCTTCCAGTTCGATTCGGGCAGAATGGCGAATGAGTACTATGAGTTACTTTATAAATAGAAGTCGGAAGTCAGAGGTCAGAAGTCGGAAAAAAGGTAATTAAAGATATTTAAGGATCATCTGTTATACGGGTGGTCCTTTTTTTATGGATGCTTTAACTTTTTCATTTCTTATGGACGTTTCATTCCTCATTTTTAATTTCTCCCATTTATGTAATTCCTTCCTGGTGTGCATCAATTATAAAATCACTCACTAAAACGAACTTTATGAAACGTACGCTGATCGTTTTGATATCCTTGTCGTTGGTTGCATCTGTACAGGCCGGCGGCGGTGATAAAAATATAGTAACATCTGTATTAAAATCGGCCATGGTGTACCGTACCGGCGCTGAATTAACGCATTCGGCTAAAGCCTCGTTGAACCAGGGAAATAATGAATTAGTGATAGATAATATCAGCAACCGCATTGATATTAATAGTCTGCAAATAGGCAGCAATGGTAATGTAACCATCCTGTCTGTTGAATTCTCTACCAACTATCTCAGGTATGAACAAAAGCTGCCCATTGTAAAAAAGTTGGAAGATTCGCTGGAATCGGTAAATGATGAAATAACCAAAGTGCAGGTGGTTATAAAGACAGACCAGGAGTTATTAGACCTGTTAAAAGCGAATAAAGAAATACGTGGCGATCAAACCGGTGTGAGTGTTGTTGAGCTCACAAAAATGATGGAGTATTACAAAACCAAAACACTGGAATTGCAAAATGAGATCAGCAGGTACAGGGGAAAAGAGTCAAAGATGTTTGAGATTGTTGCTAAAATATCCAAACAAATAAAAGAGGAAGAA
>DASUVL010000181.1:0-15204 GCA_036379015.1 Niastella sp. | reverse complement strand
GTCATGTTAAAGTACTTCTGAAAGTTGCGGCTGAAAAGACTTTGCGAGCTATAGCCCACCATTTTAGAGATCTCGTATAACGAAAATTCATTTTCAGCAATTAAACTGGCGGCTTTTTTCAGGCGGGTTATATCGATCAATTCTTTGGGAGATAATGAAGAAAGCGATTTTATTTTTCGGTAAAATGTGGTGCGGCTCATAAACATATGTTCGGCAAGCATGTCTATATCAATGTTCGGGTCTTTAATATTAGCCCTTATATATTCGTCGAGTTTCTTCAAAAAGGCTTCGTCCGTTTTTGAATGAGCCATTACACCCACATCATCAAATGGCGAACTGGCAAAATGATCTTTTATTTTACGGCGGTTCTTAAGCAGGTTGGCTATCTGCACTTGCAATAATTCTGATGAGAAAGGCTTTTGTATGTATGCATCTGCACCCACTTCCAACCCTTCTATGTGTGCTTTATAGGTGTTCTTTGATGTTAACAGGATGATAGGAATGTGACAGTATTCCACATTTGATTTAATCAGGCGGCATAATTCAAACCCGTCAATACCCGGCATCATAATGTCAGATACGATCAGGTTGATAACTTCACTATCTAAAATAGTCTGGGCAATTTCTCCGTTGGGTGCAAGATGCAGTTTATACGTATCGCCTAACACTACAGATAAGAACTCCAGCATATCTTCGTTATCATCAATAATAAGGATACTGTCAGTCATATTATTCAAACTTTTTCCAGCTGCTTAATTGAAATTCAAATTTTTGGTGTACAGGCATCCGCAATTCAAAAATAATTAAATCGGGCGAGCCTGAAATTAATAGTAGCGATCCATTATGCAGTTCTGTAAGCGATCTGGCAATCGACAGGCCAATGCCTGTACCCGGTTTATTATTTCCGCGTACTCTTACAAAGGGTTCAAATATCTTATGTCTGAATTCTTCGGGAATGGCTTTTCCATCATTGATAAAATTGACAGTAAAATATTCGTCTGAACTTTCTACAGTACCTATACGAACGGTTGCGCTGGTTGCCGCATATTTAATAGCATTCGATACCAGGTTCGTACATATTTTAATGAATGCTTCCCTGTCTACATAAGCCATAAAATGATTGGCTGGCAATTCCATATTCAATGTAATGTTATTGGAAGCCGTCTGTCCTTTAAAGCCGGTTACTATGTCGGTTATCACTGTAACAATATCTGTTTTTACAAAGTTTAAGCTAAACTGACTTGCCTCGGTCTTTCTGAAATCCAGCAGTTGGCTGGTTAATTCCACCAGGCGCCTGGTATTTTTTTCGGCTATCGTGAGGCTTTTATTGATATCAGGGTCCTTGCCAAATTTTTTCTTCAGCCACTCTATTGGCCCGGCAATAAGCGTAAGCGGGGTTTGTATTTCATGGGTGATATTGGTGAAAAACTCAATTTTTGCCTGGTATATTTCCTTTTCTTTTTCGTGTTCAAAAAGTTGCAGTTTGCGAAGATTTTTTCTTTCGAGGTATTGACGATATAAGCGGGTAGTAATATATATGGCTGTAACCAATAGTAGTACGTATACAATATATGCCGTGTTACTTTTCCAGAAGGGGGGCAAAATTTTAATAAACAGCTTGCGTTCTTTTCCCACCCAGCTGCCAATGTTGCTTTCGGCCTGAACAATAAATTCATATTTACCGTGACCAAGATCGGTAAAGTAGGCTTTACGGTTAGTGCTGAGATAGGTCCACGACTTGTCGAGCCCTTTCATTAAATATTTATATCGTGTTACTTCGGGAGCCGAAAAATTTAGCGCTGCAAATTCAATACTGAAATTATTTTGGTTGTATTCAAGTACGATCGTATCGGTGTACAGGATAGATCTATAAAGCGGGCTGTTTGCTGTATCGGGTATTACTTCTTTATTATTGATCTGGAATCCGGTGATATAAGTGGGCGGGCTTGTTTCTTTCTGGTCGAATGAAGCAGGATCGAAAGCGATCATCCCTTTTACCGAACCAAAATACATTTTTCCATCGGTGTGTTTGTATGCCGAGCTATAATTGAATTGATCGGTTATCAATCCGTTTGCCCGTGTATACACTTTTATTGCTGAGGTGGCGATATTAAAACGTATAAGGCCTTTGAGTGAGCTGATCCACAAATGCCTGGAATCATCTTCCAGTATACCATACAGTACATTGGTTGGCAGCCCGTTTTTGGTAGTGTATCTCCTGGTATTTTTCCAATCGGCACTTAATTTTATTAACCCACCGCCGGTAGTTGCAAACCACAGGGAGTGATTGCTGTCTTCAAAAATATTATATACGGCAAATTCATTTATGTACCGTCCGTTCACCGTATCTCCAAACCGCAAGTTACCATGCCGGCCCGTTGTAGGATTATAATAAAATACGCCCTGGCTTACACTGCCTGTCCAGATATTCCCTTTAGAATCCTCAAAAATGTCAAAAACGTAAGAGTTATATGGTATCTCGGGAATGCGTGTAAATGTTTTATGTTGTGTGTCGTACTCAAATAAACCGGAGCCATGATAAGCAGTACCAACTAACAACCTATTGTCTTTTGTTCGGTAAATAGAAATTACAAAATCACTTTCCAGGTCGTTCTTGCTACCTATAAGTTTAAACCGGTCTGTAATGGCGCCGGTACGTATATCCATTATTTCCATTCCCTGCAAAAACGGACCGATAAATAACTGATCGTTCCATGGCAGCAAGCCATGTATATTAGGGTAGGAAATGGATCCTTTTTTTCCCGTAACCCTGTAGTTAGAAAACTGACCGGTTTGTAAATTCAGCTTATTGATACCTGCATCTTCGGTGCCAATCCATAAATTATGGTTGCTGTCGGCGCATATTTCCCGTACGGCCTCGCCCGATATGGAGTTGATGCCTGTTTTGGGATAAAACTTTTCAAACCTGGAATTGTCTTTGGAGCAATAGTTTATTCCACCAAAAAAAGTACCGGCCCACATACCGCCGCGGTTATCCCTGCAAATTGTGTAAACGGCATTATCTGAGATCGCGTAAGGATCTCCGGTTTGTTTTTTAAGGTTCTTGCTTACGTTGTGGATCAGATCATAAATATATAACCCCGATTCTGTAGCGATCCAGTATTGCCCATCATTGTCAAGGGCAATGTCACGAACGTAGATATCACTTTTGTCGGAACGCAGGGACAAGGAGCTAACTTTACCGGTTTGCGTATTGTAGCTTTTTAATCCCTGCTTAAAGCAACCTATTAGTAGTTCGTTATTGCCGATCGGATATATTTTACTTACAGACCGGGAGTTGGCAGGGAAGCTTTTGTCAACGATCCTGATCTTGGGGCCATTTCCTTTTTCCGGATTGTAAAAGCTAATGTTTCCATCGTTATCGCCCAACCACAAATTCATTGCAGCGTCTAAGGCAAAACAGGAAGCCGGTGTTTTAAGGTTTTCAAACCTGTTTTCGGCAGGCGTGTATTTGCATAGTGAAAAATTAGCAAGGAACCACAGATTGTTATTTTCGTCTATAAGAAGATTAATGGTATATTCTTTTGGCGCGGCTTCAATTTCAAAAAAGAGTTCTTTATACGGATCATATTTAAAAAGTCCTCTACCCGTTCCCACCCATATCATCCCGTTTTTATCTTCAGCAATAGTATTTATTATATTATTTCCTAAACTTCCAAATCTGTTTTTTTTGTATTCACAGCTTTTAAAAGTATATCCGTCAAAGCGATTCAGGCCGTCGCGGGTTCCTATCCAGATCAGTCCCTTGCTGTCTTGTATTATAGCTGCTACTGTATTGTGAGCCAGGCCATCATCCAGCTGGTACTGTTTAAAGTAATATTGACCAAAGCATGAGAAAGCGGCAAGCAGCAATGATAATGTCGATGTAACGATATAATATAACAAGCGCATAATTCCCTCATTCAAATATATAAAAATGGTGGTTATAATACGACTTCTTTTTCAGCGTGAATTGTGCAGACGTTGCATAAGTTTCTACAGGTTTGACACGAATCGGCAAAATATTGAACAATGCGTTTGGGCCGGGTTTATTTATTTTGACGTGTATGGTAAGTAACATTATGCGATTGTTTTTGTCGTTGCTATTATCCTTGTTTATTTTCAGAAGTAATGCCCAGCAGTTGGTTTTGCCTGGTGATCATCCCGATCCATCGGCAGTTAAAATTGGTAATGAATACTGGGGTGTTGGTACTACCTCAAACTGGTTTCCCGCTTTTCCGCTATACCGCTCCAATGATCTTGTAAACTGGAAAGCTGCTGGTCATGTGTTTACAAAAATCCCCGCCTGGGCCGACTATTACATGTGGGCGCCCGAAATTACTTACGATAATGGTAAGGTGTACCTGTATTATACAGGTCATAAAAAAGGTGGAAATCTTTGTATTGCAGCAGCGGTAGCAGATAAACCCGAAGGCCCTTATAAAGACCTTGGCCCGCTTATGTGCCAGGAAGATGGTTCTATAGATGCTTTTTCCATGCGGGATGAGCATGGAAAGCTATATATGATATGGAAGGAAGATGGTAACAGTGCTGGCAAACCTACACCTATCTGGGCTGCAGAAATGAAGGAGGATAGAACGGCTTTGGTGGGAGAGAAGAAGGAACTTTTTCGTGCAGATGTGGCATGGGAAAAAGGCCTGGTGGAAGGCGTCTCGATAATAAAGCAGAACGATTTCTTTTATGCGTTTTATGCTGCAGCTGCCTGCTGCGGTAAATCGTGCAATTATGGAACTGGTATTGCAAGAACTAAAAAACTGCTTGGCCCCTGGGAAAAATATCCGGGAAACCCTTTGTTGGCTGGTAATACCGAGTGGAAATGTCCCGGCCATGGAACTCCTGTTAAAAAAGATGGTAAGTTTTATTTTTTGTACCATGCTTATAGCACAAAAACCGGGGCATACGGAGGAAGACAAGGCTTGCTTAATGAGTTTGAATTTACTCCGGATGGATGGCCGCGGTTTTTAAATGGTAATAATTATGGTAAATTGATAAAGACCGAAAAAATTGTTGATCATTTTTCAAATCAAAAACTTTCCGGTAACTGGCATTGGAGCATTTTTCAAAATGTGCAATACAATATCGCCAACAATACTTTAAAACTGGATGCACTTCCTTCAATGGCTGGCGCCTACATTGGCCAATCTATTTTAGCCGGTAATTATTATGCTGAGGTTACTATACAAAAGAACTCTACATCGCAGGCAGGGCTTGCTTTGATAGGAGATGATAAGAATATTTTATATGCGGTTGTTGACAGCAACGCCATTCGCTTGATACAGGTGAAAAAAAATGAAGCACAGGTTATTGCTGAAGAAAAAAATAAGCAACCTTCAAATGTAATAGTAAGAGCACAAGTAAAAAACAATACGCAGGTCACTTTTACGTACAGTGTAGATGGTGTAACGTTTAATGAGCTAAATAATAATGTGGCCGATATCTCTTATCTGCCACCGTGGGACAGAGCCGTGCGTGTAGGCTTGGTTTCAAAAGGCCCGGTAGAAAAAGCCGCGTATTTCAAAAATTTTATACTGGTCAATCAATAGATTATTAAGGAAAGACGCTTCAGTATTTTAGGCATATAAAAAAAATAATAGGCGAATGTCTGGTATAATTCGACAAAACATTGAACAGTATTTTCGAAATACAATGATTTTCTTCGGATTCTCTTTTAACGATTAAAGCCTATATATGAAGCGGTTAATAACGATTACTTGCCTTTTGGGTTGTGCTTTGCTGTGGCACGCCTGCAATAGGGTAGGGTTACTGGATGAACCGGGGGAAGATCTGTCAGCACTCATCACTGACAGCACATTTACGAACCCCGTTTTAACAAGTGGTCCCGATCCCTGGGTAATGCAAAAAAACGGCACCTACTATTATACGTATACGCAAGGGAGCAAACTGGTGATCCTGGAGACAAGGAATATATCAGAGCTTGCATATTCGCGCAGGTACGAAGTGTATACGCCACCTGCCGGCACATTGTATTCAAAAAATATCTGGGCGCCCGAACTACATGAGATAAATGGTAAATGGTACTTTTATTTTGCTGCCGACAATGGCACAAACGCCAACCACCGTATGTATGTTGTTGAAAATACTTCACCTACACCTGTAGAAGGTACCTGGGAGTTTAAGGGGCAGGTGGCTGATTCAACTAACCAGTGGGCAATTGATGGCACCATACTAAATCACAACGGTCAACTATACATGTTATGGTCAGGGGGTAATGCCGGAGCGGCGCCGCAGAATATTTACATTGCCAGAATGAGTAATCCCTGGACTATTTCCAGCGAAAGGGTAATGATAGCTACACCTACCTATGCCTGGGAGAAGAAAGGAAACTCCATCAACGAAGGACCGCAGGTACTCATCAATCCGCAGGGACGTGTATTTGTTGTTTACTCTGGCAGTGGATATTGGGTAGACGGTTACTGCCTGGGTTTGCTCACGCTACAAGAAAATGGCGACCCCATGAACCCTGCCCACTGGACAAAAAAGAACACCCCCGTTTTTTCCATGAAGGCAGCAAGTAATGCTTACGGTCCGGGACATAACGGCTTCTTTAAATCGCCCGATGGTACAGAAGACTGGATCATTTATCATGCACGTAGTCTTCCCAATGGCGGAGAGGGCAACGGCCGTAATCCACGGATACAGCGGTTTACCTGGAATGCAGACGGTACGCCCAATTTTGGAGAACCGGTACCGATCAACACACCGCTTAAACGTCCGTCGGGCGAGCCTCACCGGTTGATATATCCTAAAGCCCAATGGTCAATTGCCGGATTCAGTTCAGAGGAGACTAACAATAGCCGCCTCGCAATCCGGTTAATTGATGACTCCTTATCAACATACTGGATCACACGATATTCATCCAATCCCACCGATTATCCTAACCATTGGATTACGGTAGATATGGATACAGTAGCTAAAGTGGATGGATTTATCATCTCGCAAAAAGCAGGCGATCGTAAAATAAAGGAACTGGAGATCCAGATCAGTAATGATAATGCCAGCTGGGAGAGCCTTGGTGTGTTTTCGCTTAATAATATCGATCTGCTAAAACAGTATGTCAGTTTGCCGCAACAGAAACAATGCAGATACTTTAAACTTGTTCCCGTATCAGGACATGATGCTCAAAAACAACCAGCTTTAGCAGAAGTATGGGCCTTCAGGTTTTAAAATTAATTGGGTGTTCCTAGTCTTTAATAATTGAAATTTATTCTCATGTATAAAAATATATTTACATTTTTGTTGTTGCTTTCCTTTCAGTTTTTAGTTGCTCAAAAAAGCAGCCTCACTAAATTTCCAAAAGGATATTCACCGGAAGAAGTAGGTAAATTGATTGCATACCGTTTTTTAGATGCCAAACATGGACTACATGCAGGTAAATGGATAGGCTATGCCGAAACATTCTATTGGAATGGTTCGCTTAAGTATGCATCATTGACCAACGATAAAAAATTGCTTGATCTTTTGGAACAAAGATTCCAGCCACTGTATACAACAGAAAATGCCTTGTTGCCCATTAAAAACCATGTGGACCTGAACATGTTTGGCAGCTTGCCGCTGGAGCTTTATCAGATAACGAACAATAAAAAGTATTTGGAACTGGGGCTACCTTATGCCGATACCCAGTGGGAGGTGCCTGAAAACGGCAAACCGGAGCAAAAAGCCTGGGCCGAAAAAGATTACACCTGGCAAACACGCCTTTGGATCGATGATATGTATATGATCACCATAGTACAAACACAGGCCTATAAAGTAACCCGGGATGTAAAATATATTGATCGTGCGGCCAAAGAAATGGTACTTTACTTAGATACCCTGCAACGCGAGAACGGTCTTTTCTATCATGCTCCCGATGTTCCGTTTTATTGGGGACGTGGTAATGGTTGGATGGCTGCAGGCATGGCAACATTATTGCGTTATTTACCTGAAGATAATCAATACCGCCCGCGTATTATGCAGGGCTACCAAACGATGATGAAAAGTTTAAAGACCTTTCAAACTCCGGGTGGTATGTGGAATCAGTTGATTGACGAAAAAGATAGCTGGGCGGAAACCTCAGGAACGGCGATGTTTACGTATGCATTAATTACAGGCGTAAAGCAAAAATGGTTGAATGAGAAAGAATATGCTCCTGTAGCCCGCAAAGCCTGGATGGCTATGGTGCCTTATATTGATGAAAAAGGCGCTGTTTCGGAAGTGTGTATTGGCACCAATAAAAAGAACGATAAGCAATATTATTACGACCGGCCGCGCAACAAAGGCGATTATCACGGGCAGGCGCCTTACCTGTGGTGTGTTGGTGCGCTCCTTGAAAAATAACGTACAAGAAAAAACGACTAATGCACAAGATCTTATTATTACCCATTTTTTGTTACCTGCTTGGCAATGTGTATGCCCAGGATGCCGGCGCCTACAGCAATCCGTTGGATGTGCAGTTTGGAGATCCCTATATTTTACGCACATCCGGCGGTACATATTATATGTATGGGACCGGGGCCGGCGCTGAAAATGGCTTTGTGGCTTATTCATCAGGCGATTTAATAAACTGGAAGCGTGAAGGCCAGGTGTATTATGGAAATAATAAAAACGGATGGGGAGAAAATGCTTACTGGGCGCCCGAAGTATATGAACGAAACGGGAAGTATTACCTGTTCTACAGTGCACAGTGGAAAGTGAATCCTGACAAAGAGCTGGAAAATTTTAAAATTGGCGTGGCGGTGGCCGATACACCAACCGGGCCGTTTATTGATATACAGGATAAGCCGGTATTTGATCCGGGGTATCCGATCATAGATGCCAATGTACTCTTTGCCGAAGATGGCAGAACGTATTTGTATTATTCAAGATGTTGCTATAAACATTCCGTAGAAAGCGAAGTGGCAACATGGGCCAGTAATAAAGGCTGGTTTAAAGAAATTGAAGAAAGCTGGGTGTATGGGGTGGAGATGAAACCAGATTTTAGTGGTGTTATCGGCGAACCGGTTTTGTTACTTCGCCCGCCGGTAAAAATGAACGATCCCCAGGCTGCATGGGAAAGCCGCTCGGTTACTTCAAAAGAAGTGAACCGCCGCTGGACAGAAGGTTCCTTTATTTTCAAAAAAGGCGATACTTATTATATGATGTACTCGGCCAATTATTTCGGTGGAAAAAATTATGCGGTCGGTTATGCTACATCCAAAAGTCCACTCGGGCCTTTTACAAAGGCGGCTAATAACCCGGTGTTAGAAAAAAATACAGCAACGGGTGGAATTGTTACCGGCACGGGCCACAACAGCGTTACCTATGCACCAGATGGGAAAACTATGTTGTGTGTATATCATGGCCGTACCAGTAAAACAGGCGATGAGCGGGTGGTGTTTATTGATAAAATGAACATAACAAAGGACGGTGTATTAATGGTGGAAGGACCTACCACCGGAAAACAGTTGATGCCGGTTTCCACCGGATTATTAAGTGAACAACATGCAAATACACGAAATCCGTTATTGGCAGATCCTACTATATTTTTCAATGATGGAAAATATTATTTATACGGAACAGTTGGACATAATTCGGATAGCGGTTTCAAGGCATATAGTTCGGTTGATAAAATAACATGGAAGGATGAAGGTTATGTATTACGCAGAGGCGAAAGCTATGGAAACAAAGGTTTTTGGGCGCCCCAGATCTTTAAATACCAGGGGAAATTTTACATGGCTTATACAGCCAATGAACATATTGCCATAGCCAGTGCCAATAGCCCGTTGGGTCCATTTACGCAAAAGGAACAAAAGCCGTTGGATGCACCGGTAAGAATGATTGATCCTTACATATACTTTGATCAATCAGGAAAAATTTATTTATATCATGTAAGGTTGCAGAATGGTAATCGCATCTTTGTAGCAGAACTTGATAAAGACCTTTCCTCTATTGATACAACTACGGTGCAGGAGTGTATCAGCGCCTCGCTGCCCTGGGAGGATACGCAAAATGTGAAGTGGAAAGTGGCCGAAGGGCCTACCGTTATACGGCATGAGGGATTGTATTATATGATCTATTCCGCCAATGATTTTCGTAATCCCGACTATGCTATTGGTTATGCAACGGCAACCAGTCCTGCAGGTCCCTGGACAAAAAGCAATAATAGTCCCATTATTTCCCGAAAAAATATAGGAATAAACGGAACAGGACATGGCGATATACTGATAGATAAAAACGGAAAGCTATTATACGTATTTCATGTGCATTTTTCCGATGCAAAGGTGTCGCCAAGAAAAACAGCTATCGTAGAACTTCAATTTAAAAGAAACAAGGGTAACGCAGCCGAATTGACTGCGTTACCCAACACTTTCAGGCTATTTTAAAACCCTGATCTTAATATTTCTGTAGCTTACTTCATTGCCATGGTCCTGTAAAAGGATATGGCCTTTATCGGCTTCTCCAAAGTTTGCCCAAACTTTGTACTTACTTAGTTTAACCAGCTCACGAAACCCCGGGCTCTTACGCTCATACTCCAACACCTTTTTGCCGTTCAGCCAATGTTCTACATGATTGTTGGGATATACAATTACCCTACCGGTGTTCCATTTGCCTATAGGGTGAGTAGCATCGGAGAATAATGGTTATAACCTTAAACTTGGAATGATTCGACAAAATAATGAATAGAACATACAAGGGATGTTTTTCATTTTTACATGCTGCTATGAATTCATTTAAAAACCGATTGACTATTATGAAGAAAAACTTTAAAATAATCAGGCGAAACAATGCCTTTTTATTCCACATGAAACGGATGTTGCCAAAACTGCTCACATGTCTGTTTTTGATACTGTTTTCATTTTGTGCCTACACACAGGAAATGTCCATTACAGGAAAGGTTACTGACTCGCTTGGCAACGGAGTGCCGGATGTTACAATTGCCGTTAAGGGAACAACCATGAGTGTGAAGACCGATGCACGGGGTGTTTTCCGGATTATGGCAGGCAAGGGTGCTACTTTAAAAATGTCACATATAAGTTACATCAGCCAGGAAGTTGTAGTAGCGGGAGACACTCCTGTATCCATTATCCTGGAACCGGCTGCTACCAGTTATGACGATGTGGTTGTGGTGGGTTATGGTACCATGCGGAAAAAAGATCTTACCGGATCCATTGTTCAGGTGCGCCCTGACAGGATCGCCAATGAAAATCCAAAAACGGTTCAGGATATCCTGCGTGGTATGCCTGGTTTACGTGTAGGCTATGATGCTTCTGCCAAGGGCGGTGGTAACCTGGAGATACGTGGCCGTCGTTCTGTTTATAATGATGGCGGGCACAACAATCCGTTGATCGTACTTGACGGGATGCTTTTTTATGGGGAGCTTTCTGAGATCAATCCTGATGATATTGAACAGATAGATGTGCTGAAAGATGCCTCTGCTGCGGCTGTGTATGGATCAAAAGCTGCAAGCGGCGTGATCCTTATTGCTACAAAAAAGGGCAAACAGGGCAAACCTGTTATTAATACAACCATGAATGTGGGTGCTACAGAAATAGCAAAATTCCGGAAAAGATTTTCCCCCGACGCCTATGTGCAACACCGGCAGGACTGGTTTACAAAGAACACCTATGGTGTAAATCCGCAATCTGGTATTTATGAAGCGTATCAAACGGGCACGTTTGCCACCAAGCCCGGATACTTTATGCGACCTGATCAACTACCTGATAATATTACGCTCGATGCATGGCGGGGGTATACTACCAATAATGCAAACGAATCTGATCAAAGCATTTGGGCCAGACGATTAGGTTTTACCGGCAATGTATTACAGAATTACCTGGATGGAAAGACTGTTGACTGGACTGATCACACTTTCAGGACCGGTATCAATTCTGACTTTAATGCCAGTATAAGTGGGGCAGGGGATAGAGTCAATTACTATTTTTCAATGGGTTATTTGAAGAACGAAGGTGCGGTAGCAAGCGATAACTATCGGGCTGTACGCTCCAATTTGAAAGTTGATGCGAAGGTGACCAAATGGTTTGAATTAGGCGCCAATATAAATTTTCAGGACCGGTCTGATGGTAATCTTGATCTTGATATGGATCAGTTATCGCGGAATAGCCCCTATGCAGATTATGGGGATGCGGATGGTAATCCTATACAGTTTCCGCTGAGCTCTGAATACAGCCAAAGAGGTTATAATTATGATTTTCAGAAAAAATACCTCGAACTTGAAAAAGGGTATACGGTACTAAATACCATTTTGAACGCCAAAGTAAAGCTGCCTTTCAATATTACCTACTCTTTCAATGCTTCGCCCCGCTATCAGTTCTTCTACGACCGTTATTTTAGTTCTGCACAACTACCCGGTTCCGATCCTAAAGCACGTGGCGCAAACCGTGAACAGGGCAAACGCTTCGAATGGTCACTTAATAACACTATTACATGGGATCAACGGTTCAATAGAGATCATCACGTAATGGTTACCCTGGTACAGGAAGCAGAGGATCGTAAAAGCTGGCAAGATCGCATAGAAGCCCGAAATATTCTGCCTTCTGATGCTTTAGGGCTCCATAATACAAAAAACGGAAGTAAAGAAAACAGCACTTACTCAAGCAGCGATGCACATCAATCTGCAGATGCCCTGCTGGCACGGTTGTTTTATTCTTACGACAACCGCTATATGCTTACCACTTCTATCCGTAGGGATGGATACTCTGCTTTCGGAACATCCAATCCGTATGCAACTTTTCCCTCATTAGCAGTGGCCTGGACATTTACAAACGAAAAATTCTTCCCATGGAGCGATATCATGAATAATGGTAAACTACGCGTTTCCTATGGAAAAAATGGTAACCGGTCGCTTAGAGATCCTTATGTGGCGCTTTCAAACCTTTCCGAAGGAGGTGGTAGAATGCAGGGTTATTTGAACGCTGCGGGACAGTTGCAATTATACCGTTATTTATATGCCGACAGGATAGCCAATCCTAACCTGCAATGGGAAAAAACAACTTCATGGAACATCGGGCTTGATTTTGGTTTCCTCAACGATCGTGTATCGGGAACTATAGAATATTACACGATGCAAACGCACGATATGATCATGGAGCAGCTGCTGCCCAGTTTTACAGGGTTTGCTTCCATTACAAGCAACCTGGGACAGGTTGACAATAATGGGATTGAATTAACCTTAAATACAGTTAATATTCGCAATGACAAATTTCAATGGAATACCACATTCGGGTTATCGTACAATAGAAACAGGATAACCCATCTTTACTATGACCGTGAGACTATTGTGGATGCAAACGGGAATGTGATCAGCTCGAGAGAAAGGGACGATATTTCAAACAGTTGGTTTATTGGAAGATCAATCGGCGCTATCTGGAATTACCGTGTTACCGGCATTTGGCAGGCTAACGAAGTTGAAGAAGCGAAAAAATATGGCCAGGTGCCCGGCGATCCAAAAGTAGCGAACAACTACACGGACGATGATAAGCAAAATGCCAATGGCACAGCTACACCCGTTTATAATGACAAAGACAAGGAGTTTTTAGGTGAAACCTCGCCGCCCTGGCATTGGTCAATGCGCAATGAGTTTATATTATGGAAAGACCTGAATGTTTCATTTAACATGTACTCTTACATGGGGCATAAAAGTTTATTGGGCGAATATTTAAATAATGATGATTTTGGTGGACGCATGACTGGGGGTTTACAGAATGTTCCTGCAAAAGAATACTGGACGCCCGATAACCCAACCAACAATTACGGACGTATTGAAGCCAAAGGTCCTACCGGTGCAGCCGCTGCGGAAAAGTTGTATGATCGTTCTTTTATTCGCTTTGATAACTTTTCAGTAGGATACACACTGCCTAAACAATGGACTTCAAAGTTGACTTTAAACCGGGTGAAAGTTTCCGGCACTGTACGCAATATGGCTGTGTGGAATAATAGAAACTGGAAATACGGTGATCCTGAAACTGATCCTGATACAGGCAGATGGGCATCGCGGGTTTATAATCTGGGTCTAAATTTAATTTTCTAATCTATTAGCGTGAACGATATGCAACCAATAAATAAAAGACTAAATCATATATTTAAATACTTCACCTTATTGATCGGAGGCTTAATATTTTCAAGCGGATGCTCCAAGAGTTTTTTAAAACCAGATCCCCTGTCGATTTACGAGCCTAATAAAACGTTCAGCACCGAACCAGGGCTGATGTCGGCAATGGCTTTATGTGACCGTCACCTTAAAGCATACTGGGCCACCGGCCATAACGAAATGCTTACCCTTGGAACGGAATACATTTTTTCTGAACTGATGGTTGCCAGTGCCACCGATAAGCGTAACATGCTTTGCGATGTAGCAAATATGCTTACACCTACCAGCGAAACTGAGTATCAAAATATTGAAAGAACTAATAGTATCTGGTATTTGTGGGAGGAAACCTATAAGGCGATCATGTATGCCAATACTATTATACAATTTGTTGATAAAGTGGAGACGCTGGATGAAGCCGCAAAAAATGCCTATAGGGGCAGGGCCTATTTTCATCGCGCCTATCGCTATATGGCCCTGCTTTTCGAATTTGGCGATGTGCCGCTTATTACCAAGGTCCTGGAGGCGCCTAAGCAAAACTACCGCAGTACAAAGCGGGATGCTATTCTGAAAATGCTTACCAGGGATATGGAGTTGGCTGTGCAATGGGTACCCGATCAAAAGAACATGACCCTTACAGGCATGATAAATAAAGGCGCCTGCCGTATGTTGCTTGCTAAATGCTACCTGGCAGTGGGCGAGTATGCCAAAGCGAAGGAGCAAACTGATATTCTGATCAACCAGTCAGGTTATTCGCTTATGCAAAACAGCTTTGGTACATTCAACGATGGTGGGGAACCCCTAACCTGGCCTATTACGCGTAATGTGATCTGGGATCTGCACCGTCCGGAAAATAAACTCATCGCTGCTAACCGCGAGGTTATTATGGGGATGCCAAACAGAGGTGCAGATGTTGAGTCATTCGTTAGTATGCTCACCATGCGCATCCTGTATCCTTTTGTTTTTGACGCCAGAATACAAACAAAAGATGGTAAGCAGGCATTGATGAATATAAGACGTGATAATGCCAGTTATAACAACAAGTATGACTATATGCGGGCATTCGGACGTGGTATTTCTACCTTTCGGCCCACTAATTTTTC
>DASUVL010000180.1:0-6929 GCA_036379015.1 Niastella sp. | reverse complement strand
CCTGCCAGGAAATAGCCTTTCCCTTGTTGCTGATATTACTGTGTATACTCGCTGTGTTTGCCCCTTCCTTCTTAATGACCGGTGTACCTAAATCAATGTTCCTTCCACTATCGCTCGCCATCGGCTTTACCATGATCGTTTCTTTTTTAGCTGCACAAACCCTGGTGCCCATCCTTTCCAACTGGCTCATCAAAGCAGACCGGTATCAGCATTATCATCATGGCGCCATTCATGCACATGCCGGGCAGGCGCTCAATAATCAAGAGCTCAACCAGATAAACAAACATCTTGATGAAGAGCAAAAGGAACCGGAAAAGAACGACTTGTTCGAACGGATCAAACTCAGCTATATGCGCTTTTTACAAAATGGTATGAAACGCAAAAAAGGGACGGTAATCATTTACCTGGCGCTTGTGCTGGGTACGGCTGCACTGGGTTTTGTTATAATTGGTAAAGACATGATGCCCAAGCTTAACAATGGACAATTTCAGGTACGTATAAAAATGCCCGATGGTACCAGGCTTGAGCGAACAGAAGAAAAATTAAGGCAGGTGTTGCAGGTGATCGATAAAACAGTGAATCACCAGGTAAGCATCAGTTCGGCGTATGTGGGGATCATTCCCAGCAGCTATGGCACCAGCAACCTGTACATTTTTAATACGGGAACCCACGAAGCTATTTTACAGGTGAACCTGAATGAACATTATAAAGTAAATATGGATGAGTTGAAGGACGCTCTGCGAAAAAACATCCGTCATGAAATACCAGGTGTAAAAGTAATGTTTGAACCGATTGACATGACGGAAAAGATCATGAGCCAGGGCGCTGCTACCCCAATTGAGATCAGGATTGCCGGAAAAGACCTTCGTGAAATAGAGCAGTATGCCAATAAAATAGTTGACACCCTTAAAGGAATTCCTTATCTGCGGGATGTGCAAATAGCCCAGCCGCTGAAATTTCCTGTTTTATCCATAAAAATAGACAGGTTAAAAGCTGCCCAAATGGGCTTGAATGTACAGGATATTGCCCGGTCAGTAACCGCAAGCACCTCATCCAGCCGTTTCAGCGAAAAAAATCAATGGCTCGATGAAGATAAAGCCTATACCTACCAGGTGCAGGTACAAATACCCGAATACGTTATGAATACGATGGATGAACTTAGGGAGATCCCTTTAATAAAAGGGCAAAGTAGCCCCGTGTTGGGAGATATTGCAGCATTCAAAACAACGTATGTCCCAGGGGAGTATGACCGGTCCGGACCCAGGCGGTTCCTGACGGTAAATGCTAACATTTACAAAAAAGACCTGGGCACTGCCACTGCTGATGTACAACGAGCATTACGTTCAGTTGGCGCTCCTCCCAAAGGGCTGATTGCAGAGGTTAGGGGCATGTCGAGCCTGCTATCAGAAACTTTGTCGAGTCTGCAAAGCGGTTTATTGTTCGCTGTACTCGTCATGTTCTTATTGCTGGCAGCCAATTATCAGTCGTTCAAACTTTCCCTAACTGTACTATCAACCGTTCCTGCTGTGATCGTAGGTTCCCTGCTGGCTTTATTGCTTACCGGCTCCACGCTGAATCTTCAATCGTATATGGGAATGATCATGAGTACCGGTGTATCCGTAGCCAATGCCATCCTGATTGTGACGAATGCCGAAAAGTTAAGACTGGATTATCAGGATGCCACAAAAGCTGCCGTGATGAGTGCTTCCATCAGGCTGCGGCCCATTTTGATGACCAGTTTTGCCATGATTGCAGGCATGATCCCAATGGCCTCGGGTATGGGAGAAGCCGGTGAACAATCTGCTCCGCTGGGCAGGGCTGTGATCGGCGGCCTGGCCGCTTCCACGCTGGCAGCTCTGTTAATATTACCGCAAGTATTTGCATGGATGCAAAAAAAGGCTTCTTACAAATCTCCTTCTCTTATGCCAGAGCTTGAAAACAATGAACCTTCGATAAATGGAAAAACAAATACAACTATAAATACAACGATAAATATACAAGCATGAAAAATATTTGTTCCGCCTTATTGATCAGCCTGGTTCTATATAGCTGTTCGCAAACAGAAAAACCTGTTGACCTGACCACAAAAACGACTAATGTGAGCAGTAAATATGAAATAGGCCATGTAACCGAAAATCCGTTATCGAGCTATGTAAAACTCTCGGGACAGTTAAAACCATTTGAGGAAGTAAATATTTACGCTAAAGTGAACGGGTTCGTGGATGAGGTACTGGCCGATCGGGGTACTTACGTAAGAAAGGGCCAGATATTGGTTCGGCTAGTAGCTCCGGAAATGGAATCACAAGTGCAATTGGCCACCTCAAAATACGTGCAGGCACAGGAGAATGCTATGGCCAGTAAAGAGAAATACCGCAGGTTAAAAGAAGCTGCTAAAGAAGAAGGAGCTGTAGCACCTTTAGACCTTGACAATGCATTGTCACACATGAAAGCTGAGGACGCAGTTGTAATGGCTGAAAAATCGAACGTAGACGTTATGACCAACGTTAAAAGCTATCTGACCATAACAGCGCCTTTTGACGGCGTTATTACGCAACGTAATATTTCTGCCGGCGCCCTTGTTGGTCCGGGTAGTAAATCAAACGACCAACCAATGCTGGTATTACAGCATTTGCAAAAACTCAGACTGGAAGTATACATTCCGGAAGCTTATGTTGACCAGGTTGATCTAAAAAAGCCGGTACATTTTGTGCTTAATTCTATGCCTGAGAACATACACGAGGCTAAAATAAGTCGCTCTGCTAATACGCTTACCAATATGCGTTCAGAAGCTATCGAAATAGATATTCAAAATAAAAAACAGGAATTAAAGCCGGGTATGTACGCCGAAGTGAAGGTTCCCTTGTTGTCTGAGGCCAAATCCTTACTGATTCCTAATAATGCCATCATTCGATCCACCGAGAGGCAATACGTTATTACGGTTAAAAACGGGAAGACCAGCTTTATTGATATAAAGGAAGGACTTAAAACGAAAGATTCAACTGAAGTGTTTGGCGATCTTACCGGCGGTGATGAAATCCTTTTGCATGCGACTGATGAAATAAAAGAAGGCACTGTAATTAAATAAGATCTAAAATAAGAGAGCAATCGCCGGGAATCAGTTTTACTGCAATTGAAGTTATGACGGTATCCCTGGAGAAAATGCCTTTCGAAAAAAACAATAATAATGCATGGGCGATGGTATGCGTTTTATTTGGTTCCTTTCAGATCATAGGCTAGTGTTGTAGCTTTTGGATTAGGATCAATAACCCGCTGGCCTAATACTTTCTCCATGTCGTCTTTAAAGATCACTTCTTTCTTTAATAACAACTCAGCCACATTTATCAGGGATTGCTTATTTTTCAAAAGAAGATATTTCGTTTGCTGATAAGCATTGTCTACCAGTTTGCGAACCTCTTCATCAATAAGCTTCCCTGTTTCTTCGCTGTAAGGCTTTTGAAATCCCATATCCCGTTGACCTGAAGAATCATAAAAACTAACGTTTCCAACTTTGTCATTAAACCCATAATAGGCAACCATCATATAGGCCTCTTTGGTTACCTTTTCCAGGTCGTCGAGCGCGCCGGACGAAACCTCGCCGAAAATCACTTCTTCTGCAGCCCGGCCGCCTAATGTAGCACAAAGATGTTCATTAAATGCCGTTCTGGTTCTCAGGTTCTTTTCTTCAGGTAAATACCAGGCTGCTCCCAACGATTTACCTCTTGGTATAATGGAAACTTTTACCAGTGGATCCACATTGGGTAATAACCAGCTTGTTAACGCATGTCCGGCTTCGTGATAAGCAATTATTTTCTTTTCTTCAGGGGAAATGATCTTGCTTTTCCGTTCAAGACCGGCAACGATACGATCAATGGCATCGAGAAAATCGGGCCGTCCGATCTTATCTTTTTTCCTTCGGGCCGCAATCAACGCAGCTTCATTACAGATGTTGGCAATATCCGCTCCGGAAAAACCCGGGGTTTGCGCAGCCAGAAAATACAGATCGACAGTATCGTCCATCACAAGCGATCTGATATGCACTTTAAATATAGCTTCCCGTTCTTTTATATTAGGCAGCTCAAGATATATATGTCTGTCGAACCGTCCGGGCCGCAGCAATGCGGGATCAAGCATGTCGGCCCGGTTGGTGGCAGCCAATACAATGACACCGGTGTTGGTCCCAAAGCCATCCATTTCAGTGAGTAACTGGTTTAGCGTGCTTTCCCGTTCATCATTGGCGCCGGTAAAGAATGCGTTCCGGCTTCTCGACCTTCCTATGGCATCAATCTCATCTATAAAAACAATACAGGGTGTTTTTTCCTTAGCCCTTTTAAATAAATCGCGTACACGGGATGCCCCAACACCAACAAACATTTCAACAAATTCAGAACCGGAGATGCTAAAAAAGGGAACCTGCGCCTCCCCTGCTACCGCTTTAGCCAGTAATGTTTTACCCGTGCCGGGAGGGCCTACCAGAATAACACCTTTCGGGATCTTTGCACCAAGCCGGGTAAATGCCTTCGGGCTCTTCAAAAAATCGACGATCTCTTTTACTTCCTGTTCAGCCTCATCCAAACCGGCTACATCATCAAAGGTTATCGTGCTCTTTTTTTCCTTTTCCAGCAACGTAGCGGTGGATTTACCAAAATTGAAAACGGAGGTTCCCCCGGCACCTCCGGCACTTTTACGAAAAACATATTGCCACAAAAAGAACAATACCCCAAAAGGCAATATCCAACCCACAACATTCCAGAAGCTGTCTGTTTTTTTGATATATGTTACAGGTGTTATTTCCTTGCCAAAGAATTTTCGTTCAGCTGCATCTAACTTCCGCTCAAAAGTTTCTATTGCCCCAATGGTCATCAGGTAATGAGGACCGGGATTGGGTTCATTTCCGATCAGTGGTTTAAATACTTTTGTGAATGAAGTATCATACCTGTATTCATTTTTAAGGTATATGTCTACATAATCCTGATTTACAACCACTATTTTTTCTACAGCGCCTTTACTCAGGATATTCCGCTCAAATTCAGGCCAGGTGATTTCCTGAACAGAATTGCCAGTCCCTTTAAAAAGCAAATACATCAATATAACACCTAACAAAATCATCATCGACCACATCCAGGGAAACCTGCTGTCTGATGGTTCTTTTTGTGATCGGTTTTCTTTTTTTTTACCTGGCTGCATATTAAACGCCTGTTTGTTGTTAAACTAAACTCAGTTATCCAATATCTATAAAGTTGAAGTTTTAAGCCAGATAAAATGATGATCCTTATCATCGGCTTACATGATTGGCTTCAGGAGATGTATCAACCAATAATCAGTCCGCGCATTGAGACAGGTCATATGAAACGAGGTGTTGCCGGGGGTAGTATTGCATTATTGATTTTCATCGCTAATCTTAAAACTTTATATATGTCATACCACTATTTCGGTAAAGACTTCGCAAAGAAGTTTAGGAATGAATGCGAACTGTATTCAACAAACCCGGAATATCAACAGGGCAACCTGCTTATTAAGCAATTTACCGGCGATGATACTGAAATGGTTATACTTGGAGAAAGACTAACCGAAAAATTCTTTAAGACCGAACTTATATCTCAAATCACTCTTACTCTTAGAAATGAAGATATTCCGGCTACCAGGAAACTATTCGACATGACAACAACGTTTAAAAATGTTTGCAAAGCATTCCTTCATATTGAACCTTATGCGGCTCCTCATTACCATGATCTTATAGCCATGTTTGATTCTTTTTCAAGGCTCATCTATTCTTTCAATATGGATTTTGACAAAAAAGTGTGCGGCCAGCTGACTACATACTATGTACATGGGTCGTCAGAAAACATTGTAGCAGAAAGTTCTTCCTTAATACCTGTTATTGAACTGACAGACTTTTATCTGAATAATATATCAGCCTATTACAATTATTTTATTGATACCTGGCAATATGAAGCGAACAATAATAAAAGCATTGCACTTCCTACGCATATGGCAGATTATCTGCAGGCGCTTATGATGTACACCCAGAAAACTATCGCCTCTATTGAAAACACCCGGTCATTGCTCCTAGCCTGGGAAGCACAAATGCAGATCAAAGAAGAACAGGAGTTATATAACTAAACCGGCGCTAATACCCATTGAACTTCGAAAAAGGTTGATCACTATTATAATTATACATGATTATTGTCATTGTCTTCAGTTAAAATCATGAATACCTTGATATTATACTAACCGTATGTCAGGCAAAGTGACAACCATAGAAAAGATAAAAGGACTATCAGAAACCGATATACCATTCCTGTTGCAACAATATGGGAAAAATAGTTTCCAGCTGGAAAAGCCAAGGCATTTGATACACATATTGGCTGATATTATTAAGGAACCTATGTTTATCCTGCTGATGATCGCTTGCGTAATTTACTTTATCCTCGGTCAGCCAACTGAAGGGATAATGATGTTGGTGGCTATATGTTTTGTATCAGCCATTTCACTATATCAGGATGCGCGCAGCACGAGGGCTTTACAGGCATTAAAACAATTTACCGAACCCGAAGTGACGGTAATAAGGGATGGCGTAAAAAAAACAATCCACTCAGAAGAATTGGTTCCTGGTGATGTAATCCTGCTGGAAGAAGGCAATAAGGTGCCTGCCGATGCTACTGTTTTACAGGAAAACGATCTTTCGGTAAACGAATCAATAATTACAGGCGAATCTGTACCAGTGGATAAACACGAGACAGCCGGTAATAATAATATTTATCAGGGCACCACTATAAATACGGGAAAATGTTATGCGGTTATAACAGCAACCGGCAATAATACAACGCTGGGAAAATTAGGCAAAACCGTTAGCTCAATTACGCCCCAAAAAACGCAATTACAAACCCAGGTAAATCGATTTGTTCGCCAACTGGCTGTTTTCGGTATTA
>DASUVL010000179.1:0-5769 GCA_036379015.1 Niastella sp. | reverse complement strand
GCGAAAAATCAGCCGGGCATGATCAACAAATGAACAAACGGAACGCCCCTACAATATTGAACGTGTGGTTTTATAAAAACCTGTTCTGGGATGGTCGTAGCAATAGTTTAGCAGATCAGGCTTTTAGTCCCATCAACAGCGAAACGGAAATGCACAGCAGCATGGGCGCCACTATTACAACCCTGAACAACATAGAACCATACAAGGTACTCTTCAAAAAAGCATTTGGTTCGCCGGAGATCTCACCTGAAACAGTAACAGAGGCAATAGCTACATTTGAAAAAACGGTAGTGAGCCGTAAGGCCGATTTTGACAAGTTCGTAGCAGGCGACACAGCTGCGATCGGCAAGGCTGCCCTGCGCGGCCTGCACTTGTTCCGCACCAAAGCCAGGTGTATGAATTGTCATAATGGACCGTTGTTAACCGATAACTCATTTCATAATATTGGCCTTACGTATTATGGCCGTGAATATGAAGACCTGGGCAGATACAAAGTCACGCACCAACCGGAAGATGTGGGCAAATTCAAAACACCTTCCCTGCGCGATGTAATACGCACAAGACCCTGGATGCACAATGGATTATTCGATAACATAGAAGGCGTGTTGAACATCTACAACTCCGGTATGCAGCTTAAACCCAAACCCGGACAAGAAAATGATCCTTTATTTCCCAAAACAGATCGGCTGCTAAAAAAGCTGTTCCTGACCAAAGAAGAAAAGGCAGACCTTATCGCCTTCCTGGAATCCATAACCGCGGTACCCACAAAAGTGCGCCAACCGGAATTGCCGGGGAGATAATGATCTACATTATATTAAAATAACACACAACAATATATATATAGGCACGTTCATTGTAGTTAATTTTTAGTCATCATCTATTTTTAATAAAAACACAACAATTCTAATTATGGGACTATTAGAAAGAAGGGCCGTGAAAGCATTCCAGGACGGCAGTTACCAAAAATTAACAAGCGAGATCAATACCCTGGCCGGTTACCCCCTCGAATTTGAGGTAAACTGGGATACCATTGCCCAGGAAGAATATACGCATATGTATGAAGAAGGCTTTACCAAAGTCTACTTTACACCGCTGATCAATGCAATAAAAGAAATCACACTCGACGATATGGGCAAAGAAGCGCTTAAGGAATCCCTGAAGAAAGTAGTTATTAAAAATGAAGCCGGCAATTATTATGGTTCTAATGCCTATACATTCGCTGGAGGTGTTTTAACAATAGACCATCAACCTTTCAGCAACATAGATAACATTTCTGAACGGTCTGATGAATTGAGTAAGCTTTTAATGAAAAATTTATAGGGATAAATTAAATACTCATAAAAACAGTTCCTGCTTTTGATCAGCAGGAACTGTTTTTTTATATTAATCTTTGTAGTCAATACCACAATAGAGCAAACTTCCGTCTTCATCTCTTGTATACTCATTCAATATTAATTTCTCATTCAATAGATCCTCTTTAAATTGAACAAACCAATCTTTAAATGATCTGGCTATCAACTTCCTTTCATTATCATCGTGCCAGGTTTGTATTACCTGACCATAACTTCCATCTTTGGCAGGGTCTAAATCAATGCAATAATGATTACAATCCCCATCATCAAAAAATGGGATCCATAACGTATTCCACCAGCCGTTTTTAATACCAACGTCTGGAACTGTTTTCTTTGGTTGATTTTTATGATCAACAAATTCACCGGCCTCCAGAAGCCCTTTGTTCATGTCCCACTCTTCAATTATTTCGTCTATAGACATTAATTTGGTATGATCAAATAAAGCAATATTGGGGTTAAAATTTATAGGCTTTTGTCCATTGTGGATCTTATAGAATTCAATAAAATCATCAGGCAATTTCGCGCCGATAACACGTTCCAATTCCTCAATTTGTGCCTGTGTTGCGCCTTCATTTAGATCTTCGTAAACAAGAGGAGCCATTTCTTTCAGTTTGTTCTCTATTGCTTTCCAGGTTTCTTTCATCTTTATTTATTTTTTAGTTTTAAATAGGGTATAGTTTTTATATGAAACTAATTTTCAGATGAGGCAGTAGCCAGTTGCCTTAGTTTATACGAATCGTAAGGCACATTATAGTCACGGAATACTTCACTATGATTTACAAAATTGGGATGCGCATCAATTACTGCAGCCGCAGCCAGCAATGCTTTCTTCCTGATGGGCGTTATATCGCTTAGTGCCGATTCGTTAGAGAATAATATGGCGAATATTGCCTTGAACAGCATTACCTGTTTCATGGAATTGGCATTGAGCAGGGCATTTATAACCCCTTCCATGTTGCTTTCCAGTACTTCCTGTTTGCCATGCCCCAGTATCATCACCACATATTCCTGCACGTCACAACCGCGAATAAAAGGCTGCAGGCTGTAAAAGTCATCACTAACCGAATCGGGATCAGAAAGTGCACCTATTAATTCGGCTAACCAGGTATCCTGGGCGTCTTGTTTTGTGGCAAACACCAAATAAACAGCCATCACCATACGTACCAGCTTATCTGGTTCTGTAAGAAATGCGGCTGAAAAATGAGTAACCAGCGTTTCCTGCTGTTTGGTGTACAAATAAAGAGACCCCAGCGAAAAGGTAGCATACGCTCTTCTTAAAAGGCTATTGGCTGTACGTTGCCGTTCGCGTATAAATAAGGCTTCGGTTTCGGGCATGTTTCTACCGCCATGTACTAATATATACTGTGCTCTCAGCGCTGTAGGCTCATCTACATCACCCGCTATTTGAATAACAAGTGGCGCAATGGCGTTTAGCGCGGTGATCATTTCATTATATAGTTCCTGATTTTCGGTAAGATAGGACTGCCCCAATACCTTAAACAGAAACCTTATCAAGCGCGATTGAATTGGGGGAACGTTTGTATGATAAGGGAACATCCGTGCCAGTATAGTAGCCACTTTATAGGTGGCTTCACAAATACTACCCTGGTGTAAAATTTCATACCAAATGCGATCCAAACCCATTTCTATAACATCTTCATCTTCGGTAAACAGGCCGGTGATAGCAATTGGTAACTTCTTACCTCCTCCCATCGCCGTTTCTATATTTTCCCAGTCTACCTTTTCCAATTCCTGTTTAAGATGTTCAGGCGCCACGAGCGCATACAGTTTTTCTTTTGTGATCTCGTAGCTATGTGCTGCTTTAAAATTTTCGATTACCGCGTCCCAATCTACCCGGGTCGTTTCGTATTTATAGTCCCCCCAGGATGGCATAAACGTATCCCAGTGATTATACTCATTCTTCTCTTCTTCATCGTTTTCAGGCATATGTAGCAATTCCTGGCCAGCTTCGTCATATAACCGCCATATACCGGTTCCGTCACCGTTCGAAGTATAATCTATCAGGGTAGCACCGCCGGCATAATAATATTTTACGCTGGAAGGTGCTTTTGCATGGTCTGGGTTTCCAATACCTTCATACACTAACACACCGTTATAATATCTTCTCTCATGATGATCGCTCACTTTTTCGAGGCGAACGGAATAGAGCTCTCTGCCCGTTTCATCAAAAAAAGTTTGCGTACGATCATTTGAATCATTACGATACAATATGCTATTTTTGACCACAGGCGGATCCACATTTCTGTGATAAAAACTTTGCAATAATTCACTGGCTGCATACACCTTGGATGTATTGATTTTACCGTTCTCATATTTGTATTCCTCAACCACTTCACTTGTTTCGGGATCATATACCCGTTTCACGATGATGATTCCATTCAGGTCCCATTCAGCATAGTCGCCTGTATATTTTCCTTTTCGGGTATCTACCTGTCCCATTATCCACCGCTTATTTATATAGTGCGCCCGTTCCGGAACAGTTGCCGGCCGTATGGGCAATGCTTCGCCCTCACTACTAATCGGTTGTTTTTGTTTATTAAAATAGCGCTGCGCATTATAAACGCCTTCTTCACTATAGTCAAACTCAGCGATCCATACCATTGGATTTTTTTCAGCAGGTCCGGCAGGAAATGGCTCACTGGTGGGGTTTTCGCTTTTGATCCAGCTATAGGTACCCAACCATTTTTGACCACCGTACCAATTACCTTCCTGTGCAAGGCTACCATCGGGATGAAACCGTTTTAAAATAAACGGAGGGTTACCATCTCGGTAATCAACAGTGCCGCATAAGTGCCCTTCTACATGCCAATTATTCCAGATACCAATTTCTTTTCCTGCCGAATTCTTTTCACCCAGCTCCCATTGATTATCAGCTGCATTCCAGGTAGCTGCCGTGGGAATGTTTGTATGTTTTTCCATAAGGTTCTATTTTAAAACCGGTGTTTGGAATTAATTATTCATCCAATGCCCCAAACCATTTTCCAGATTTCCAAAGTCATTGTCTGAATGTTTGTTTCATGCTTTTAATTTCAGGTAACCAATTGTCAATTCTGCTTTTTTAACCAGGTTTTGTAATTGGCGTTTTTTTTGAGATCCTGAAAATCTTCGAAGTCTGGTTCAAGGTCTAAGGTCCTTTTTACAATCTGGTAAGCTTCTTCCTTTCTTCCCAATTTCAATAAGATCCTTACCTGCGTGTCATAAATAAAGTAATGATATTCGTTCTCAATGCATGCTACTCCTTTCCCGATGATCTCCAACGCCCTTTCCAGGTCTTCCTTTTTATCAGAGATCACATGCATCTCCCAGGCTATCGAATTAGTTGTAACGCGGGTAATTTCCTCGTGAAATTTACCCAGGTCGGTAAAATGCCAGATCACAGCAGGGATCAAACTCAGCGTGTGCAGCCCTTGCTTAATAGCGGTCTGCCTTATTTCAAGTAATTCAGCAGAGGAAAAGGTTTTTTTATGATATGAAGTCAGGTGGTTATAAGCATTTACTTTACCGTAATTTGCATATAAGAGATTACATTCATCTACCACTTTACCCGAGCTAAAGTAAGTAAGGGCCTTATCATATACTTCCAATGACTGCAGTAATTTCTTCCGGTCGTCCTCCTCACTCATCAGGTCATTCGCTTTGATCATAAGCTTGTTCATGGCCTGCCAGTGTTTCACTGCTTGCGTATCAGCAACTTCGTCTTCAACATTGTTATCACGAAAATCTATGGTGCATTTCGGCAGCTTGTTAGCGATCTTTAACCGCTCACTGGCGGGCAGGCGATTATAGCGGAGATCGAGAAATTCCAGGTTCTTCAATTCAAAGATGGTGTCGGGCAGCCAGGACAGATTATTGAATGACAGGTCCAGAAATTTCAGGTTGGGCAGTTTATTAATGTCATGCAATTCTTCTTCTTTCATACCGTGTGTAACAATGTAGGAGAAACGCCCATCGGCTTCCTCCTGTTTATTCTCCAACACCCACTGAAGTTGTTTCAGCGATGCTTCATCCTTTTTCTTTTTAGCACGCTGCGCCCAATAATCAAGTTCCTGCTGATCCAGGTATTCCCTCTCTTCTTCGTTCCGGTCAATGGCCAGGTGTTCTAACGAGGTAATGTTGAAGATCTCCTTTTTCCAGCCATGGAACTTCCTGCTGATCTCTAATCTTTTGAGATTCTTGAAACGGGTGAAATCAGGGAAATTGGATGAGCTTGCACTTCCACCGGTCCATCGAAATTCTTCCAGGGTTTGAATAGCAAGGATGCTGTCGGGTATTTCTTTTATCTTATTTTCCCGAAAATCAAGGCGCTTCAGGTTCTTCAATCGGGTTAACACTTCCGGAAACGGTGCGCGATCTGTAACATCCGTGTAACAGCTATACATACTGATTGCTTCCAGCT
>DASUVL010000178.1:0-4778 GCA_036379015.1 Niastella sp. | reverse complement strand
TCATAACAACAGCGTTAGGCGCCAATCCGCCTTCCAGAATTTCATCCCACCCTATTAATACTTTGCCCTTGCCGTTGATGTATTTCTCCATACGTTGTATAAAATAGCTTTGCAGTTCATGCTCATCTTTCAGCTTGTTATCTGTCATTCGCTTTTGACACTTAGGACATACTTTCCAGCTTTCTTTGGGACACTCATCGCCACCTACATGTACGTATTTGGCAGGGAACAACGGGATCACTTCATCCAATACATTTTGTAAGAAAGTAAAAACAGAATCGTTGCCTGCACAAAATACATCATTGAATACGCCCCATGTTTGTTGTACCTGGTAAGGACCGCCGGTGCAGCCAAGCCAGGGATAGGCAGTAAGGGCTGCAGATGCGTGACCGGGCATTTCAATTTCAGGAATGATGGTGACATAACGTTTGGCCGCATAATCAACTATTTCTTTAACCTCTTTTTGTGTATAGAAACCACCGTAACGAATGCTGTCATTGCCTGTTCCCGGATAACGGCCTATGATGGTGCCATTGCGCCATGCGCCGGCTTTGGTAAGGTTTGGATATTTTTTGATCTCAATGCGCCAGCCCTGGTCCTCTGTTAAATGCCAGTGGAAAAAATTCATCTTATGCAGCGCGATATAATCAATATAACGTTTTACAAATGATACAGGAAAGAAGTGGCGGGCAACATCCAGGTGAAGGCCACGGTATTGAAACCGCGGATAATCTTTTATGGTGAGATAAGATACAGCTAAGGAAGTTGCTTTTTCTACCGGTAATAATTGTAACAGCGTTTGTACACCGTAAAATGTACCGGTTGCATTATCGCCGCCAATGTATACGCCTTTGGCGTTTATTTCCATATTGTAAGCGCCGGGTATTGGATGATCGAGCCGATCGAAGTTCAGCCGGATACCTGCAACAGCGCCCGCTTTTTTGGTAACAGGTAAAGTAAAGCCATACAATTGTTTCAGGTATTCATTCAGAAACCGGGCTGAATTTTCCAGTCCTGAACCTTCCAGGATAATAGGTGTTTTAGCCGTGATCACAAACTGACCCGCAGTTTCCGGCATTTTTAGCTCAGCCGGTTGTGGAATGATGTTCACCTGAGCATACGTGCTGGCGGTCAGGAGGAAAGAGGCCATAAACCAAACTTTTTTCATAATGTGTAAAATGTTAAGCCCTTTGGCACTAAGTAGTGTCATTGACGGGTGTTTTGTAATGAAAATAAATGAAGTATACCGCGCGTGCGCGGTACTGTATATTCAGCCCGGTTTTAAGTGTTGAGAACGTATGAGCTGTGCATCAGCCAACAACAGAGAGGGGGCAAGTTAAGTTAATAAGTTGAAAAGTTGACTAGTTGAAGAGTTCAAAAGTTGACGAGGATTGACGAGTTGGGAAGGTTGAAGTTGATATGTTAACAAGTTGACAAGTAAAGGGTTTGTTTTCCTTGTTAACTTGTCAACCTGTCAACTTTTCAACTTTTCAACTAAAAAGTTACCTCAACACAGGCAGTGTAATGGAACTGCTATTCGTCCCATCATGATAGATCTTAATTACCGCTTTCTGAAAATCACTGTCATTGCATTCGTAAATATTTACAAACTTTTGCGGATTGCGATCGGCCAGCGGAAACCAGCTGCTTTGTATTTGTATCATCAGCCGGTGTCCCTTTTTAAACGTATGAGCTACATCAGGTAATTCGAATGTAACAGGTTCAATTTTGTTCGGTTTAAATGATTCAGGCAATGTAAAGCTCTTGCGATACCGGCCACGCATGATCTCGCCCCGTACCAGCATTTGATAACCGCCCATGGGAGGCGGCCCGCCGGCATTACGGGATTGATTGGCGTCCGTAGCAGGATATTTGAAATCATCCGGGAACACATCGATCACCTTCACCACAAAATCTGCATCGGTGGTTGAAATGCTGGTCAACAGATTGGCCACCACAGTACCTGCCAGTGTAAGATCATTGTTTAATATATCTGTCTGAAAGCTTAAAACATCTGTGCGGCGGCCGGCAAATCGCTGGTCATCGGTCATGTAGTCGCGGGTACGGGTAAAGTGTACATCCTCCGTATACGGTACCGGATGTGCCGGATCGCTGATGTATTCACTGAAACTGTTCTTTACTCCCGGCTTCTCCCAGCCCAGTTTTCCGCCTGGCTGCAGGTAAATGGGTTCATCTTTTTTATCAGCAGGCGGCCAGGTCTCAAATTGTTTCCATTCATTGGCGCCGCTGAAAAATATAGTAGCTTCTGCCAGTTTCCCCAGATCACCTTTTCCTTTCAGGTAGTAATTGAAAAATGGCATCTCGATATTATTCTGGTACCAGATGCTGGTGTTTGAACCAAAACGAACATTGCCTAAGTGAGTGCCATCCTGTGATGCCCACTGCCCATGATACCAGGGACCCATCACCAGGCGGTTTGTATTTTTTGCTTTTTGTTCAATGGATCCATACGTTCTCCAGGCGCCAAAACAATCCTCGGCATCAAACAAACCACCAACAACCAGGGTAGCGGTATTAGCCGGAACATTATTTACAAAATTCCTGATGTTGCGGGCCTTCCACCAATCATCGTAGTTAGGGTGGTTATACATGTCTTTCCAGAATTGCAGGCTATCGCGTGTAAGGGCCATAAAGTTTTTTAATGAACCTGTGCGCAAATAGTAGTCATAATTATCCTGGGATGTCATCTTAACCATGGGTTTGTACCTGTCTATGCTTGGTACAGGACGGGGTGTACCGAAACCGGTGGCATAAAAAGCAAACCCATCCATCAAAAAGAAAGCGCCGTTATGATGAAAATCATCGCCAATGAACCAATCGGTAACCGGGGCTTGCGGACTTACCGCCTTTAATGCCGGGTGACCGCTGAGCGCTGCCATGGTAGAATAAAACCCCGGATAGGAAATACCCATTACACCCACATTGCCATTGTTGTTCTGGATATTTTTAACCAGCCAATCAATGGTGTCATATGTGTCGCTGGCCTCATCAATATCCTGGTCGGTTTTTTTGTTGGGGTTGAACGGGCGCACATCTACAAACGTGCCTTCGCTCATGCAGCGGCCCCGCACATCCTGGAAAACCACAATGTAATTTTCCCGTGCATAGTAACGGAAATAGCGCTGCCAAAAAGATGAGTTATAATTAGTTTCTCCATAGGGGAAGCAGGAGTAGGGCGTTCTTAACAGTAAAACGGGATGCTTTTCAGTGGCCTCTTTGGGAATGTAGGCAGACGTGAATAATTTCACGCCATCCCGCATAGTTATGTACACTTCTTTCTTACTATAGTTGTCGCGAAACCAGGCAGAATCCTGCTCGTTTTGCGCGTTAGCAAAAACTAAAAAGTGTATAGCAATAATGAAAAGAAATAATTTTCTCATGATAAGCTCTTAATTTAGATTTTTAAAAATAATGAATTAGCCTCATCGAAAGGCAGTAAAGCCGATTCATTTGCAATAGCCGTTGGGTAAACTTTCGCCATGACGGCTCTTGAAGTCACATTAAAATTGTAATCATGTCAACGCGCAGGAAGTTTTTACAAACATCGTTTCTTGGTTCTTTTGGCCTGTTTGCAGGAAAAAAGATCTTTTCCCAATCAGACACATTTTATCCAACTATAAAAAATGAACCCATCGTTATCTCTACCTGGGATTTTGGTAAAGAAGCCAACGCGGAGGCCTGGACTGTTTTAGGAAAAGGGGGACGGGCGCTGGATGCAGTAGAGGCAGGGGTAAAAATACCGGAGGCTGATCCTAATAATCAATCGGTAGGGTACGGTGGCTTACCCGATCGCGATGGTCGTGTTACCCTCGATGCCTGTATCATGGATGAACATTACAATTGCGGTTCAGTGATGTGCCTGGAAAATATAAAACATCCTATTTCGGTGGCAAGGCTGGTTATGGAAAAAACGCCGCATGTGATACTTGTAGGGGATGGGGCTTTGCAATTCGCCCTGGCAAATGGTTTTCAGAAAGAGAACCTGTTAACACCGGAAAGTGAAAAAGCCTGGAAGGAATGGTTAAAGACATCGAAGTATGAACCCGTCATGAATATTGAAAATAAATTGCATAAGCCTTCGGGTGGGGGAGATATGCCCGGTGGTCCGAACAATCATGATACCATTGGTATGATAGCCATGGATGCCAATGGCAATTGCAGCGGCGCCTGCACTACCAGTGGAATGGCTTTTAAAATGCACGGCCGGGTAGGGGATTCTCCTGTTATTGGCGCCGGCTTGTATGTTGATAATGAAATTGGCGCAGCTACTTCAACCGGTGTAGGCGAAGAGGTTATACGTATTGTAGGGTCGCACCTGGTGGTGGAATTGATGCGCCAGGGATTAGCGCCTGAAGCGGCTTGTAAAAAAGCGGTAGAGCGGATCATTAGCCGAAACCCAGTTAAAGCCAAAACCCTGCAGGTAGGCTTTATTGCCCTGAATAAAAAAGGACAGTACGGCGCGTACGCCTTGCAGAAAGGGTTTACGTATGCGGTGAAAACGGGGAAGGAGGAGAAGTTGGTTCCTGCGAAAAGTATATTTTAGTTAATAGGTTGCAGTTTATTGTTTATGGTTTGTTGTTTGTGGTTGCTGCCAAACCGTTTAATTTAACGATATCTATGTTATTAGAAGTATGTGCATTTAATTTACAATCTTCCCTTATTGCAGAGAAAGTTGGTGCTTCGCGGGTAGAGCTATGCGAAAATCCGGCAGACGGCGGTACTACGCCTTCTTATGGAACCATAAAGCAAGCCCGTGA
>DASUVL010000177.1:0-4486 GCA_036379015.1 Niastella sp. | reverse complement strand
CTTCTCTTTCTCTCTACTCGTTTTCGTTTCGGGTTGCAAAGGTAAGAGTTTCTTTCAATCTGCCAAATCTTTTTCGAATTTTTAAGAGCTAATTTTCAGTGATTCATCTTCTTATCTTCTTCCGCTTTTCTCTTCTTCCTGACCCCTTTCTTTAAGGGGTGCGAAGGTAAGAGTTTCTTTCGTTTCACCAAATCTTTTTCGAAATTTCTAAGAGCTAATTTTCAGCGTGTCATCCTGTTATCCTCTTTCACTTCTCTTCCTCTTCTTCTCTCTTTTTCTCTCTCTTTTTCTCTCTCTTTTTCGCTGCCCCGTTTTCGTATGGGGGTGCAAAGGTAAGCGGATTTTCAACTTCACAAAATCTATTTTGCCTTTTTTAAAACTTTTTTCAGGAAAGGGGCGAATCGCCGTATTCGGAGGTTGAAATGGGAATTGGGAATTTGGGATTGGGAATTGGGGGTTCCAGGTTATTCTGAGGTGCCGGTATTGTTTTCGCTTGTAGCGTGAAGTGTGTGGCTTACAGCCTGTTGTAACATCAATCTCCTGTTACTATCAGCTTCTTTGTATCGAGCAACTGACCGCTGTGCGAAATAAAGCCTACAGCATAGTTGCCCGGCAAATAAATGTGCATAGGTATAATGCTGCGGTCATTAACCGGTTCGCGGTGTACCATTTGTCCGGCCATATTCCAGATCACTACATATTTAACAGCAGCCGAACCATTGATGCCCACATAGAAATGCCTGGCTGTTGGATTTGGCCACAACAATAACTGGAATCCGCCCGGTTTGCCGCCCACGGCTACTATGTTGGAGTACGAAACGCCGCCGCTGTAGTCAACGAGCCGTAACCGGTAATAACTGATGCCGGAGTAAGTTGTTGGCATCGTTCGTGGTGTAATTCAGATAGGTATTACTGTATCCATTAACTGCTTGCGACGGAACAGAATCCCGGTTGCTAAAGCCGGTTTCATTGCTCAACCTGCGTTGTACTACAAAATATTTGATATTCACCTCAGGCTTGGTAGTCCAGTATACCTGCACATTGTTATAGTCCATGCGGTAGCCATTGAGCCATACCCTGGTATATTGCAAGGCGGTATCGCCTTTACCAGCCAGCTTGGTGAAATAAGAAGACGATGAAATGGTTCGCTGAACCGTGCGGGTATTAACCCCGCTGCCGGCCTGTACCCCACCCGATGTCAGGTATCCGGTGACCGGGTAAACCTGCGGATATGAAGTATCCCATGTATTCCCGACATACTGCGATATATAGGAATACCGCCTGTTGCTATTAAACAAACTGCCTTCATCGGCAGTCAGGTGCTGCAAGGCAATCTCTGTTTCATCGCTATTGGGCCGGTTACGTTTTCCAATTTCCCATGTTTTGTTCACCCCCTGCTCTTTCATATCATCGCCTGTGAACAACTCCTTTTTAGCGCCATCGAACACTCGTGCATGATAGTCATCGCCCTGCGTTGACCTGCTTCTGATGGCTGCCGGTGTGTAGGCACTTACATCAGTACCAATGGGAAATATGACCCAGCTATCGCGGCTGCGGATATTCTCACGCACCAGTAAACCGGTGCCGGCTGTACCGGTGATAATATACCGGATGGAATCGTAGCCGGTAATAGAACCCGGGTTGCCATCTCCTATTACCAGCGTATTATTCTGCAGATATACATGTCTGTAAATGGTAGGTAATTATGCTTATTTATAGCTGTTAGCTCGTTATGCGATAACGTCTTACACGTTATGCCTTGTCTAAAAAAGTACGCATACTCAACTATATCTTTTAATGACGGCCATCAGGAAACAGGCTATACCGGCGAGGCAAAGAAAGGTGCGGCCGGTATGATAAAATTGCCAGCGATCGCGAATGGCCTTCCAGTCGGTGGGTAAGCTATCCGGTGTCCAGATCTTTATCTGGTTATCGATGGGCACTTCAATAAGTAACGTTATTGCTAATGCGAGTACAAATAATATAAGGGTTGACAACAGCCAGTAAAAATGGGCTTTCTTTCTTCTGCCCGCCATCAGCAACAAAACCACCACACCGGTAATTCCCAGTGGCATCATAATGCCCATGCCAATGGCTACGTTCTGCATGATCTGTTTGCCGATAACAATAAATGTTTCCGGCGATAATGTATCCATACTTCTACTTAACGAAAACCAGGTTCCCCAGAAAACGCCGGTTACCAATACCAACAATATACCGGTTATAAGCAAAAGTATTTTTCGTAGCATCCTATTATATTAACCATGTAATTGAACAAAAACTATTCCCGGTGTCACCTGACCGTTTCACCGGATCAATGCCTGTTATTAAAGTTAAGCATTATATCAACTAACGGGAGCGATGCCAATTACCCAGTTACCCTTAGTCATTGCTATTCAAAATGAATAATGTTGAAAACTTACGGGCCTATCACCGGCTTCTTAGCAAAGGATGGTTTGATGTTTGTTTATTACCGGCTGATTTGTACATAAGTAGGATGTAATTGATATGTGTAGTTAAAAAGGTTATGAGAAAGTATACGGTGATTGTTTGCCCATAACCTTTATGCGTTTTTCTGCGGGTGTTGTTTTGGAATAAAACTGATAAAACAGGCATTCAACCGGCAGACAGCAGAAAATAAATCGTCACTCACATACGCACTATAATGATATAAGAAGTGCTAAGACAGAATTGATTATACAACTACATGTGTACAACAACGTTACCAGAGGCATAAATAGGCAGTGGCTGTGCATATAATTTTCATGATGCCGCATTGCTAATTCAAAAAATTATTTTATTTATGTGCTACATATTCTATCTAAAATCCTTATCTAGACCTTATCATGAGAAAGAACTTTACACCAATCGCTTTGCCATTTTGGACCGTTGCCAGGCCATGCCCCGGCAGGGTCGTTGTCCCGCTGCACACACTATCATGCAACCCAGTTAATATAGTTGCATATCGCCATTTCACCAGTTACATACCAAACTTTGCAGCAGTGCCTTTGGAACTGGCATGCGTAGCACCTTAACAAGGTGTGCGTGTATTTGATCCCCATTATTTCGGAAACCCTATTGGTGGCCTAAGGCCATTGTCCGTACCTATTCCCTACACTATAGTATAGCCCGTCATTTTATTGCACGTCAGTGAACCCTGTTTACTGAACCGTATACCTTTTTGCCTGCCGGAAACTTGATTTCTGCAGGTAACGGGAATCCTTTTGCAATTACTTTTTCGCCAACCATTTAAATTAAACACGATGAGTAAACGACGACTACTTACTTCCTTATTCCTTATGCTGTTGTTCGGTGTACAGGTCACTGCGCAACAGGCTGACAATTACAGCGGCTATTTTGCCGAGGCGTACCGTTTGTATCCCAATATTCCACAGGGCGTATTGGAAGCAACAGCCTATTCGGCATCGCACCTGCAAAACCTCACAGATGAAACAAAGAGCGATGGCGACACAGAGCCGATGCCTTCACTGTATGGTATTTTTGCCCTTGTAGAAGATGGCAGAGGTTATTTCAAAAATAACCTGATAACAGTTTGTTCGCTTAGCGGTATTACCCCTGAGCAATTCAAAAAAGATGTACGCCTGCAGATCCTGGCGGTGGCAAAATTCATCAACCAGGAAGCCAGTTTGCAAAAACTGCCTGCCAACAGCACACCGGAAAATTTTTCCAGGGTACTGGAGAAATTGTCTAGCATTCCCGAGGATGGTAGCGCGATCAATAAATACGCGCGCTCCTTGTATACGTATGACATTTACGACCACCTGAAGAAAGGATTTAACGCTCCCAAATTAAAACAATTTCCACGCAGCGTACAGCTCGATAAGATCTATGCGCCGCAAACCTTGCGCACCCTGAGCGCGCCTGGTGTTGAGATCGATTACAAACGAGATAATATTAAAGCCAATGGCATCATTTTACCCAGCAGCAATACAGCTACACCTGGAACTGTTAACAACAGCAATGCCAGAACAGAAAGCACCAACGATGTAATGGCTGTACAAAGTACCGACTATCCACCGGCCCTGTGGGACCAGGCCAACACCGGCAATTTTACGGTAGGCCGTGGGGGTGTTGCAATAACTAATATAACCATACATACCACGCAGGGAAATTATGCAGGTACTATATCATGGTTTAACAATCCAGATGCAAATGTGTCGGCACACTATGTGATCCGTTCATCCGACGGACAGATCACGCAAATGGTTTTGGAAAAAGACAGGGCCTATCACGTATACAACAACAATTCCTATACAATAGGCATTGAACACGAGGGTTGGGTAGCTGACGCCTCCTGGTATACCAATGCCATGTACAATAGCTCGGCTGCCCTGGTACGTGATATTTGCGCCGACAATAATATTGACAGAACAAAATGTTTCCGTGGTGCGGCTACATCAGGCGTTAATGTGCAGCCGATAACCGTACGCATCAAAGGCCATCAGCATTATCCAGACAACAATCA
>DASUVL010000176.1:0-3103 GCA_036379015.1 Niastella sp. | reverse complement strand
TTATTCTCATTATTGTTGGTGAATCTGGGCAGTTTACCATTTGGATTTGTCTGGGTATACCGGTCCATAACGGTGCGCAATTGGTTTTCATATCCATTTCTCATTTTCTCAAGCGCCCAACGCATGAAATTGTATATTTTGGCGCCCTGACTACCCTGTATAAATATGCTAAGATCAAAATCCTTATACTGAAAATTGTTGGTTAGCCCGTAAGTAAATTTGGGAAGGGGGCTACCGATAAAAGTAATATCCTCTGCATCCACATCTTTATCGCCATCAACATCTTTAAAGCGAACGTCGCCGAACCATGTTTCTTTTGGATCAACCTTTTTATTAAACTGCTTCATGCTGTTGTCAAGATCATCCTGGGTACGAAACAAACCATCTGTCACCAGGCCATAGAACGAGCCAACTGCATAACCGGGTTTGGTATAAGTAATAATCTTCTCATTATAGTGCACTTTACCCGATAAACCGGCTGTTGACGCAGCCATTTTATCGAGCTTGTTTTTAAATTGGGAGAAAATTGCAGTCGTTTTCCAGGTAAAATCCTTGCTTTTTATATTAGTAGTGTTGATGCTGATATCAATACCGGTATTACTCATTTGACCAACATTGCCAATGGGCGCTTTCAGGTCGTCCCATGCATCACCCACACCTATCAAGCTGGGACCGGTAAGGAACATTAACATGTCGGTGGTCGTTTTTTTGTAAACATCAACGTTCAGATCGATACGCCCTTTCAGGAACGAGGCATCAAAACCTGCGTTTTTCGTAACCACAGATTCCCAGCTCAGATCAGGATTGGAGATACCGTTCAGGTAGCTGGAGGTACCAAATCCAACGGGGCCAGGCCAGAAACCAACCACAGAAGTATAAGGTGGATTAGGCGCACCGGAGGGAAGATTCTGATTACCAACTGCACCATAACCAACACGGAACTTCAGGTAGTTCAACACATTTTTTACCGGATCGGCAAAACGTTCATTGGTAACAGTCCAACCGAATGAGGCGCCGGGAAAGTAACCCCATCTGTTATTTGTACCGAAATTCGAAGAAGCATCGGCCCTGAAGCTCAATGACAGGGAGAAGCGGTCATCATAGGTATAGTTGCCTCTTGCAAACCACGATTCCATGGCCCAGTTATTTTTTCCGCCGCCCAATTCCCAGGTTTGCTTATTGCTTTCACCGGCATTTAAATCGAGTATGTTATTGGCCAGATTCACTTTTTTCCCTTTGATGCTTTCATAATAGGAATATTGCGCTTCATGTCCTACTGTTGCAGAAATGGCATGTTTATTAAACCATTTATTGTAATTCAGGTATGTTCTGAGTGAATAGTAGTAATTATTGGCCCTGGCATCGAACAACTGGCTTTGCAATGTGGTGGGCCCAATAGCGCCGGAATTCTGGTAGGCCATATTATTGTTCAAGCCCAGCGTATAGCCAAATTCTGTTTTAAAGGAAAGGTCTTTACTTAATTGCACATCGGCATACGTATTACCAAACACCTGCCAGTTGGTGCCTTTGTTTCCGCGGTAATGACTTTTGGCAACCGGGTTGTCCTGGGAGTAAAGCACACCACCAACGTTGGTGCCGCCGCCCCATGTGCCATCGAGATTTTTTACCGGAATCAAAGGGCTTTGAACAGCGCTCCACCAAATGGTGCTGAACGCCGCATCGGCCAGCGTAACATTCTGAATATTTCTGGTAGCGTTGGTACTGAACCCGATCTTCAGCCATGACTTCAACTGATGGTCGAGGCTAAAACGAAGGGTATATCGTTTAAAGTCGGAACCGATCAGAATCCCTTCCTGATTGAAATAATTCAGCGAAAGATAATAGGAGGTTTTATCTTTTCCTCCCGAAAAACTTAACTGGTGATTTTGTATCTGTCCGTGCCTGAAAATGGCTTCCTGCCAATCGGTACCCGTGCCCAATATGGATGGATCTTTAAACTCTTCAGTAGGCGTTTGCGCCACCAGGGGTAATACCTCATTCTGATATTGGGCAAATTCGCGCAGGTTCATCACGTCGAGCTTTTTCTGCACCCGTTGCTGCCCGTAATACATTTCATAATTGATCTTACCCTCTCCGTTCTTTCCTTTCTTGGTAGTTATAAGTATTACGCCATTCGCCGCCTGGGAACCGTAAATAGCCTGGGCAGAGGCGTCTTTCAATACATCGATCGATTCTATATCACCCGGGTTTATGGAAGCCATTACGCTGTTACCGGTTTGGCCGTCGGAACCACCCAGTCCTGCATAGCCGGTCGTTGATCTGGTATTATTAAAGAACGGAACGCCGTCAACAACGATCAACGGATCGTTGCTATTGATGGAGGTAACGCCACGCACTTTAACCGAAACACCACCACCGGGCTGGCCACTATTATTGGTAACCGTTACACCGGCCACTTTTCCCTGAATGGCCTGATCGATGCCGGCTACCGGCAGATCTTTCAGGTCTTTAGCTTTTACGGAAGAAACGGCCGACGATACATCGCTTCGCTTGGCGGTACCATACCCGATCACCACCACTTCATTAAGTTTGCTATCGGTTACGTTCAGGGTAACCAGTACCGTTTCTTTGTTGTTGATGGAAACAGTTACCGGTTTCATGCCTACATACGATACTTCCAGCTCGGTAGCCCCTTCGGGAACAACCAGCTTAAACTGACCGTTTGCATCTGAAACAGTTGAAACTTTTCCCCCTTTAACTTTTATGGTAGCTTTTAAAAGCGGAACTCCGGTTTGGTCGGAGATAATGCCCGAGATGGTTTTGGTTTGGGCAAACGCAGGAATGGTTAGTGCCAGGACCCATAAAAAGGTTATGAGTACCCGGCAGAGTACTTTTTTTCTCATACAGCAATACAATTTGATCCAAATGTATGCCTGAAATATGATTGATATATAATACTATATTGACCTACTTTTATATTTTTTCATAAGAAAACTACATTTAAAAATAATATATAGCCGCTAAATCGTTACCTGTAAAGCATTTCACGGAAAATATCACTGGTTTTTAATTATGGTATTAATTATACCACTAATTGTATAATTTTGATCACAATAACGATACAATGCCAGCATATGAAAAG
>DASUVL010000175.1:0-3865 GCA_036379015.1 Niastella sp. | reverse complement strand
ATTTTCATCGGCGGGTGACAGTATTTTTTTGCAACTGCAAAAAAATATGCCCAATGCCAATAGATAAGTCAATATAGCTTTCATCTGAAAATATTTATTGTGTTATTACATCTAGAATTCACCCTTAACACCAAAATTGTAAAAGCGAGTTTGTGGCATGGAACCAATGTTCAATTCCATAATGGCTCTGTTTTTAGCAATCGTGAGCAAATCGCTGCCGCTAACATATATATTCAATCCTTTTACAAAAGAGTTCTTCAATATTGTTTTGGGGAACGACCAGGTTAACTGCACTTTGGAAATATTAAACCTGTTCGTGTTGTACGTCCAGAAATCAGAATACCGGAAGTTGTTACCGCTGCCCAGGGTGGTCAAACGCGGATAGGTGGCTGTATGCTGCGTGTTTTCCGTCCAGCTATTGCGAACAACTTCTGAATACTTAACGGCGCCGGTCACCCAGTAATAATCACCACTCCTGATGCCTTTTCCGCCAAATGATCCGGTTCCCAATACAAAGAGGGTAAAATCTTTCCACTGGGCTGTAATATTTAAACCACCTGTAAAGGGGCTACTCCACTGGCCTATCATCACTTCATCTCTTTCATCAATTACTTTATCGCCATTTTGATCTACATACCTGATGTCGCCCGGCTTTACGGTTCCGAACCTTTGCGTTTCGTGGTTGTCAATATCGTTCTGATCGGCAAAAAGCCCCTGGCTCTGCAGGCCAAATATTGCATCAACCGGTTTCCCTGCGCGATTGCGATAGCCATCAGTAAATAGCTCGTCACGTTTCAGGGCTTTAGTTTTAATATACGTTCCGGCCGCACCGATAGTCAGTTTAACCGCTCCTACCCTTTCATGAAAGTTTAACTGAAAGTCAAACCCCTGGTAACGGTTTGCGGCGAAGTTGGTATAGGGAACAAAGGATGTTTGCGGATACCCGGTAAAAAAGTAACTCGGATACAGGCTATAGTTCTGTACCGGGATCCCATCCTTTTTGATATAGAACAAACTTGCCAGAAAGTCGATCTTACTTTTGAACAATGAACCTTCTATACTTACGTTCACCTCTTTTCTTTTCGCATAAGTCAGGTTCAAATTTTCACCACGTGATATGGTGGTAGTGCGGTTGGTATAAGTGCCATCAGCCCATGAAAAAAAAGCTGTAGGAGAATAAACGGCATTATATAAATAGTAATCATTAACAGCAAAATCCAGATCGGTATTAACAATACCGGCAGCTGCGGTTAATTTTAAACGGTCTACTACACCGGATCCTTTCAGAAAGCCTTCTTCGCTCAACAGCCATCCCAGGCTTGCAGTGGGAGAAAAAGCTACGCGTTTGCCAGCCGCCAACCTGGTTGAATTAACAACAGCCCCGCTAAAATCAGCATAATATTTATGATCATAATTATATGCGAGTTGCAAACCGGTATTAGCATTGGTGCGGTATTGGTAGTCGCGGGTCTGCCGACGCCGCAGCCCATCTGCCATTAATATAGCAGATAGGTTATGCTTCTGTTTAAAAGTGTTTACATAATCAACATGCACATTGAAATCTATCAGTTGATCACTCCATGTATTCCTCAGGTTCTGGGTACCAGGTCTGCTGTCTTTATTATACATGGCCAGTTGTTTGATAGAATCCACAGCAGCAACGCTACTCCAGGTGGGAACATAAATCGCGTAGGAATTATTGACAGACTCATTATAAGTATTCGAATAATCGATGCTCATCTGCCCATGAACAGAGAGGCCTTTCAATACTTTTTTAAGATCAACGTCAATGCCGCTTGTGTACTGAAACTGCCTGCTGGTAAAAATATTATACCCGGCAGCATACACATCCGAAATGGGATTGGTAAGAAATTGTTGCGTGCCACTCAACAAATACCTGCCGCCTATAACATTACGGCTTCCGCTGACCAGCGTTTGCGCATCCTTTGAACCTGGGTCAACGGAACTGATGGGGATGATAGGCGCAAACCGATGCGGTTGTAAACTGTCGGCCCGTTGCCAATAATTACCTAATGCATTTCTATTGGTGTAGAAAACCGCTGACACATTGACGTAGGTACTAATAATATCGTTCAATTTCAGGTCAATATTGCCCCGCAAATTCAGCCGGGTATTGTGCTCATTTTTGCCTTCACCAAAATTCAGCAACGAATTCTGGTTTTGAAAACCTGCCAGTGCATAAAAACGGGCACGTTCAGTTCCACTTGAAAATTCAGCGTTGGCTGAATGCGTATTATACAGCTTGCGCAAATAATCCGATGAAAAATAATCTATATCCGGATAACGATATGGATTGGAATGAGCGGCATAACGTGTAATAGTGGAGTCAGCATACAACGCGGGCAATCCATCGTTTTTCAAAGCCTGGTTGTAATAGGTCATGTATTCAGCCGATCCTAAAAAATCAGGATATGATTTCGGCACGTTTATGCCGCTATTGGCCCGCACATTGATCATGCCGGCGCCTGGTTTCCCTCGCTTGGTTGTGATCAGCATCACTCCATTTGCCGCACGGCTACCGTATAATACAACAGCATTGGCGCCCTTCAAAAAACTTATTTGCTCAATTTCGTTGGCGGTTATATCGTTAACAGAACGGGGCACCCCATCTATGAGTACGAGCTCTGTACCCATATTCCAAAAATTACTACCGCCTACAAATGACGCTCCCTCCAACGGGTGCGTTCCGTAATTTTTGTCGAGATATTGCGGCGGATTCAATATGGAAATGGCTCCCGGGAGATCTTTCCTGTCAACGGTTCTATAAGCAACGTGTACCACAGAATCTCTGCGTAACGTTGGTGAATTTTTAGGGTTGGTTTCTGTTTGTCCCTGGGTTTTTGAACTAGTAATCAAGCTCAATCCACAGGAGACAACCATTCCAACCAATATATTTATTTTCATTGCTTTCCTTTTAGACATTAAGAACGAACGCATTTTAATAACCGGCATTCTGACCGAACGAGATATAAAGGTTTACATCGTTTATTTTTAGCGGCAACCAGTAATTTTTATCATCAAACCTGCGGGTCACCAATACTTTTTCTCTTACATTGATGGGTTTACCGTTGGCATCACGGTCAAAATCTATAGAAGTTTTTTCCCTGTACTTCAATTGCCCTGCAAGCAACCACCGGCGCAGGTCGTTATAGCGGAATTCTTCTTCGAACCCAAGCTCCATGGCACGTTCACGAATGATCTCCCCCATAAACTTATCTTTATCCGCCACATACTTCTGCGCAACATTTCCGGCCCCGCAACGGGCTCTTATTTTGTTGAACGCCTCTTCGGGAGTGATATAATTAGGCCCTGTGCTGGTTGCGGAACCATATCCCTGCAATACGGCTTCTGCGTACATCAGGTAAACATCTGCCAGTCGCATATATGACAGATGCATATAATTATTGGGGAAATTGTCAATATTATTGGCTGTCATCGGAGTGAGTTTCCGCAGCAAATAGCCGGTACGTCCTATCGCCGAATTATCACGGCTGGCTCCATTATTAGACAGGTTAGTATAGCGAAACTTTTCTTTGTCTGCCGGTGCGGATCCTTTAATTATCTGATCCTTGTCAATGACGATGTCGTGATAAAAACGTGGATCACGGTTTACCCAGGGATTGGCGGGATCGTAACCCGATACAGGGTCGTCGATCGGCAACCCGTTGGCCATACCATAATTTTCAACAAATCTTGCATTCGGTGATGCATATCCCCCACCGATATTCCCTTCAGCAAAGATGGAACTGGGGCCCCATGGACAACCTGCGAACCAGGAGCTATATACGGGATTCTGAAAGATAACCTCAGGATACCCGGGAATGAAACTTCCTCCATTGGTGTA
>DASUVL010000174.1:0-3355 GCA_036379015.1 Niastella sp. | reverse complement strand
AAGTAGTTTCCGGGCCCACTACGCTGGCCAGAGATACGTTGGCTGGCGCTTTCCATACACCCCGCGTACGATCGGTGGCAGCATATACACCTACCACGGCGCCGCTGGGCGGCATGCTGGTCATGCTGCTGGCAGTGCCGGTAACTATGGCTTTATAAACCGGGAAAGACAGCACCAGTGAACTTTCCAATGTTTTTACATAGGCTGCAGCCGCATCTATAATGAGATTCTGGTATGCCAGGTTCAATTGAAGAAATAGGGGCTTTAATAAATTCACAGCTCTAACGCGGCGGTTAGCATCATTTGCTTCATCAATATTGCCAGGAGGCGCCGGAGCCGCAGCAGCAACTGTCAGGGGCCAGGTCCCCGCCGTTACAATGGTGGAAATATCCGTTGGAGTATAAGCAGCTGTAATATCCGCAGCAGCCTCTTTATTCAGCGAAACGATCTTGGGCATTATCACTTCAAAAGTGGAAGCAATGGCATTCGTTACATCTGTCCTTAGTTCAGGCAATGTTAAGGTGTTAGGAGCAGTGCCATTTATATAATCATCAACCAGTCCGGCAACATTATACGCCAAATCGAAAAGGGCCTTCATAGTCCCGTTTGCATTACTTGTATTGAATGCTGCCTGTTTAAAATCAAATTCTCCCAACAGATCACTGGCATCGGGCAATAAAGTCGCTGTGTTCGTAGCGATAAAAGCCTTATCTGTATATGCCTGGTCAACCCGGCCGATCAACGCCAATATCTGAGCATCGGTGGTAAGCGCGGTTAGGGATGCAACCGGCACACCGGCACGGCGTATCACCGATTTTACATCAGGATATTTCACCGATTTTGGCAAGGTTACTTTTAACCAGGGTGTATAAGCCGCGCCATACTTCAGGTAATTGATGCCAATATTATTGCGAAAATCTACTCCCTTTGGATCGTCCTGTTTCAGATCAAACACAGACACGCGATCCTGCATGTTATTGCACTGTGTTAAAGCAGCCTGTTGCACATCGGCTATCTCTGTATCACTCAACGTTACCGCATCGGGGAACAGTAATATAGTGGGTTCATCTTCTTTTTCTAAAGTGGCAATGCCGTCTTTAAGGTTTGTGGGCGTTGCCGTAGCAGGATATACATCAACCGATACAATATAACAATCGCCACCGCCGTTGGCATAAAACATTCTTACACTATCGTACAGAAAAAAATTGCTGGTTACTTTGGCAGAAACAAAATTATTACTGCTGTCGAGATTCACTTCTGTTACCACCGGAGATGGCCCACCGCCAAAATAAAACTCAAACTCTACCAGCGATCCAATGCGTTTCGGTTTATTTTTCAGACTACCTAGTGACGGGTCTTTCGCTATTTCAGTAATTCCTATAAAGGCCGGAATAGCTGTTTCAACCTGCGCAACGGATGGCGGTAACTTGGGGATTTCTTCCAAAAACACACCGGGTGTTTTGTAAACGGTTGCCATATTGTAAGATTTAAAAGTTTTTAATAGTTAAGATATATTGTACAGTAATAATCCTTTCCAGGTTCTTTACGGCTTAACATGCCGGTGACGTTCGGGTCCGGATTGGGCGCTGGGGGTGGTTCATCGCTTACCGGGGTATTTAATTCCAGGTCATACACCACCGGCGTTTCTTTGATAGGGATCGGCAGATGTGATTGAAAATAATCGGGCACGGCCGGTAATGGCGGCGATTGTACAAACTGGTATGTATTGGTTTTGTCTTTAATGGCCTTCACTCCTTTACGGGGCGTTACATATTTCCAGAAAGCCAGGCGGTTTGCAAAACGTACCTGGTAACGCAGCCATTGGAGGTTTCCACCTACCAGGGTATCTTTTACTTTGCCATTATTATCCAATAATGAAAAATCGCTGGTCGCAGGAAGGTGACTGAATATTTCTATTACGCCAAACAGGTTCCTGTAAATCACAGCATCGTCTACAAATACATCAAACACCTCCCCATTGATCTGCACGCTATAGCGGCCCGGCGACAATTCAGATAGATCGACCTGCACTTCATTGGTAGCTACATCGCTGGTCACCGTACTTTTTGTTATTGTAACCGGCCATGTATACTGATTGGTAGCTGTATTTAATCCAAATACCTGTATGGTAAATTTAGTGGCGGGGACAGTTGTTTTAAACCGGTTTACGTTGCCTATACAATGCATCATATCACCTGATGATACATACTGTTCCGTTCCCCGCCGAAACCAGAAATCTGTTTCAACGGTATCATTACCACCTGTAGTATGTTGAATGCACTCATAAACAGTTCCACTGCCATCATCAACCAGATCACCTGGATCATAAGTGGCTGCATTATCATACTCAGCTACCTGTTTGCTCAAATGCAGTGATGCTCCTGCTTTATTCTGATATAAGTTGGTAAAATAATATCGCTGATTTAACCGTAGTCTGTCTGAATCAAGATTGGTTATTGTAGTGAACAACGGTTGGTTCAGATTCAGGTAAAATAAGAACTTTGCATCAGCAGCCATTGCTACAACCGGTTTGTCTTCATTCCCGGCCTCCGTTTGTACTTTCACTAAAACCACCAGCTTATTGCCAATAGTCTTAAACAGTATCTGGTGATTTTGAAACAACTGAGATGTTTCGGCCGAAGCGATTACCTGAAAATCCCTGCACTGCAAATTGGCATAATACTCATTCAGCAGATCCACCATGAATAATATCTTATACTTTGTGGTCATGATGTTACAGGTTGTATTACTTTATCATTGATTTGCACCTCTTTAATAAACCCGCTTTCACTAACTGTGAGATCTTCATCAATTGTTAACTGGCGTACTTTATACAATACAGAAGGAATATATTTACCACCGAGTGTGCTCCATAAATGGTTAACCTGTTCAAAATTCAATGTACACAGATCAACAATAACCTTTTGTATCCTGGTATCCAGCGCTGGATGTGTTATAGGCGTAAACACATGTTGAAACTGGAAAAATTGCATAATATAACTTAGATGCTGTAATGAATCGCTGTAGCCGCTTCTGTTTGCTGAAAACAAAACATACAGGTTTACATACAGGGGCGGGCTTTTATACCGGGTAGAAATATCAGTTCGCACAAAATTCTCCTGTTGCTTGGCAATGCGATCCTCTTCAACATTTACCATTGACATAATAACCTTATTAACAAGAAGAGCAGCAGCTGCATCTCCATCAAACAGTCTTGATACGTTGCCCAACACAAGCCTGGGTGGCTCAGTGGTAGGGCCCATTTTAAGCACAAGATATTTATTGAGTTCATCGGCAATGAACTGCAACGACTCATTGATCATATCAATAAAGTTTGACAGAATTTATTTTATCA
>DASUVL010000173.1:0-12221 GCA_036379015.1 Niastella sp. | reverse complement strand
TGCCGAATTATTGATCGGTCAGCACGTCATTTCTGCCCCTTTTGTAAAACAAAGCCGGTTAGAGATCATTTCTACCGGGTATATGGTCATTGATGGCGGCGCGCCCACTACGGTTTCATACATCAGCAATGCAGCGCCAATACCGGCCGATAAAAATGAAATTGCTATGTGTACCGCCATGGCCGGTGAAATGTTGGGCATGAAACTAATTTATATGGATGCCGGCAGCGGCGCCAAACGCCCTATTACCGAAAGCATGATCGAGAAAGTAGCGCAGATCATAGAAGTGCCACTGGTAATTGGCGGTGGAATTGTTGATCCAGAGAAAGCATACCGTAATTGTAAAGCCGGTGCTGATGTGATCGTTATTGGCAACGCCATTGAGAAAGACGCTTCGCTAATAAAAGAGATGAGCGCAGCCATCCATTCGGTGCCCAGCAAGATTGTTTAGTGTAAGTGAACTATCTGAGGTCAGCATTGTTCACGGGTTGTTTACTACCTAAAAACCCTCAGACTGGCTGAGATTGGCTTCAACGCAAGGCGCTACAGGGCCCTAAATCAACATTATTTGGGAATTAGCTAAAATTTTACACTAAAAATCCCCAATCATTTCAAAAAAGTGTTTTTCTTTGCGTTTACAAAATCATTGAATTAAACGCATACCTTTTAAAATGCAAAAAAATCTCACCATAATACTCGCTGATGTAGTCGCGCAAAGCGTGATTACTATAGTGCGTGGGGTTTTTCCTGTACGGCTTAGTACAGTTTTTTACTTCCAACCTATACCCGTAAGGGTGCGACGTTGATACTCACGAACCATACTGCATACTCTGTAGTTTCCGGGATGGCTGTCATTCCACTAAGTCATATTCCCCGGCACAATGTTTTAAGCCGTTGCATTTTTCACATTTAGCCTTGTTTCAAAAATGGAAACACAACATCATTTTCAGGTAATTGTAGCTAACGAATCACATCTCAGCTTTGCCAATATTATTTGCGATGAAATGGCCTCGTCGGCCAAAGCCCGGGGAACCGGTATAGCCAAACGATCGCCGGAATATATACAGCAAAAAATGCGCGAAGGAAAAGCTGTGATCGCCTTCAATGAAGATGGCATTTGGGCCGGCTTTTGTTATATCGAAACCTGGAGCCATGGTGAATACGTAGCCAATTCGGGGTTGATCGTTGCGCCTGCTTTTCGTAAAGGCGGACTGGCAAAAGCTATTAAGAAGAAGATATTCGACCTAAGCCGGCAAACATTCCCCGAATCAAAGATCTTCGGTCTTACCACTGGTTTGGCTGTTATGAAGATCAACAGCGACCTGGGGTATGAGCCTGTTACTTATTCTGAGCTTACGCAGGATGAAGCATTCTGGGCCGGCTGTAAAAGCTGTGTGAACTACGACATTCTCATGAGCAAGGAACGGAAAAACTGTTTGTGTACCGCCATGCTGTATGATCCTAAAGATCACTATGAGCCGGAAGAAACCAAAGAGTTCTTTGAAGAGAAGAAGAGTGTGTTTGAACGGCTGTTGCGTATAAAACAATGGAAATTGCTGAAGCCTTTTTTTAAGGATGATAAAGATTCCAATAAGGATAAAGACTCCAATGGTGGCGGAGCCGGCAAGATCAAATCTTTTTTTCACTACTTTTTTAATTTCTAAAAACAATTTCTGGGAAGATGGCAAAGAAAGTCGTTCTCGGTTTCAGCGGTGGATTAGACACTACATTTTGTGTAAAATACCTGGGCGAAGACCAGGGTTATGAAGTGCATAGCATTATTGTAAATACCGGTGGTTTCAGCGATGAAGAATTGAAGAAGGTTGAAGAGCACGCTTATAAACTGGGTGTAAAAACGCATACAACCGTTAATGCCATAAAAGGATATTACGATCAAATTATAAAATACCTCATTTACGGAAACGTGTTAAAGAACAACACCTACCCGTTAAGTGTGAGTGCCGAACGATTGAGCCAGGCCCTGCACATTGCAGACCATGTAAAAAAATTAAATGCCGATGCCGTAGCCCATGGCAGCACCGGCGCCGGTAACGACCAGGTTCGCTTTGATATGATCTTCCACATTCTGATACCGGGTGTAGAGATCATTACCCCCATCCGCGACCTGAAGCTGAGCCGCGAAGCAGAAATTGAATACCTGAAAGGCAAAGGCGTGAACATGAACTTTGCCAAAGCTGTATACTCGATCAATAAAGGATTATGGGGAACCAGCGTAGGCGGTAAAGAAACCCTTTCATCAAAAGGCATGTTGCCGGAAGAAGCCTGGCCAACGCAGGTTACCAAAACAGGCAGCGAAGAAGTAAAACTGCATTTTGAAAAAGGCGAACTGAAAAATATTAACGATAAAGCATTCGATCACCCAACCGAAGCCATTCAATACCTGCAAACCATTGCCGGTGCGTATGGCGTAGGAAGAGATATTCACGTAGGCGATACCATCATCGGCATTAAAGGCCGGGTTGGCTTTGAAGCGGCAGCGCCCATGGTTATTTTAAAAGCTCACCATGCATTGGAAAAGCACGTGCTTACCAAATGGCAGCTCAACTGGAAAGATCAGCTGGCGCAGTTCTACGGTAATTGGTTACATGAAGGACAGATCATGGACCCTGTGATGCGCGACATAGAAGCTTATTTGGAAAACTCGCAGCAACATGTAACCGGCGATGTATTTGTACACCTGCAACCCTACCGCTTCCAGATCATCGGTATTGAATCAACCTACGATCTCATGAGCAGCAAGTTTGGTAAGTATGGCGAAATGAATACCGGCTGGAGCGGCGAAGACGTGCGTGGGTTCAGTAAAATATTCGGAAACCAGACTGCAATTTGGAATTCTGTTAATGAAGACAACGAAAAAAGGAAATAAGAAATGAAAAATTAAAAATGAGAACTTAAAAAGTAAAAGCCTCTTAGTGGTGTATTCACTTTTTCATTTCTCATTCTTCATTTCTAATTTTTAATTTCTATAGATGTTTTATGAGTAAGAAGATATCAGTAGGCATAATAGGTGGCGCCGGATATACCGGTGGTGAGTTGCTCAGGTTGCTGATCAATCACCCCCATGTGGAGATTGCTTTTATAAACAGTAAAAGTAATGCCGGCAACCCCATATACCAGGTGCATGCCGATCTGATCGGTGAAACCAACCTGCAATTCTCAGAAGACCTGTCGCCTTTACAGGATGGCAGCATTGATGTGTTGTTCTTATGTGTAGGTCATGGTGACGCCCGCAAATTTTTAACGGAGTACGTTATTGCTGACAAAATAAAGATCATTGATCTGTCGCAGGACTTCAGGCTTGTCCGTCAATCGTCAATCGGCAATCGGCAGTTCGTATATGGCTTGCCTGAGTTGAATAAAGAAAAGATCCGTACTGCGCAAAACATTGCCAATCCGGGTTGTTTTGCAACCAGTATTCAGTTAGGGTTGTTGCCATTGGCAAAAGCCGGCTTACTGGATTCTGTATATACTACCGGCATTACCGGTTCAACCGGCGCCGGGCAGGGATTATCGGCCACGTCCCATTTTTCATGGCGGGCCAATAACATTCAGGCTTATAAAACATTAACGCACCAGCATTTAAAAGAGATCACGGAATCGCTGCAACAGTTGCAACCGGGGTTCTCGCCTAATACTGGTGATGGAACCGATGCCCTGAGCTTTATTCCCTGGCGTGGTGATTTTACCCGGGGCATTTTTGTGAGCTCCATGATCGATTGCGACTGGAAGCTGGAACAGCTTGTTGAATTATACAATGAATTTTATCAGCACCATCCTTTTACGGTAATGAGTAAAGGAGAGGTTTTTTTAAAACAGGTGGTGAATACGAATAAATGTATCATTCAACTGGAAAAAACAGGCAGGAAGCTAGTAGTGCACAGCGTCATCGATAACCTGACCAAAGGCGCCTCAGGCCAGGCCGTACAAAACATGAACCTGTTGTTTGGGTTGGATGAGCGTGCCGGATTGAATTTGAAAGCTAATTATTTTTAATTATAGGCGGTATGCGGAGCCGCCAGGTAAAACTTATTACGAACATGAAACTCTTTGATGTCTATCCAATCAATAACATCGCCATCGAAAAAGCCAAAGGCTCCTACGTATGGGATGACAAAGGGGAACAATACCTTGACCTGTATGGCGGTCATGCGGTTATTTCTATTGGCCATACCCATCCGCATTACGTTGAACGAGTTACAAAGCAATTAAGTAAAGTAGGGTTTTATTCCAACTCGGTTAAAATGCCTTTGCAGGAAGAACTGGCCGAGAAGCTGGGTAAATTATCCGGCAAACCCGACTATCAGTTATTCCTGATCAGTTCAGGAGCAGAAGCAAACGAAAACGCATTAAAGCTGGCCTCGTTTTACAACGGCCGCAAAAAAATAGTTGCCTTTAAAAAATCTTTTCACGGACGAACCTCCCTGGCTGTTGCTGCCACCGACAACCCATCTATTGTAGCACCGGTGAACGAAACACCTAATGTGATCTTTCTTCCCTTTAATGATGTAGCAGCGCTCGAAGCCTGCTTCGCAGAACAGGGTTCAGAAATATCATCGGTGATCATCGAAGGTATACAGGGCGTGGGCGGCATCAATGTAGCCAGCGAGTTATTTTTACAAGCCATCCGGCGGTTATGTACCGAACATAACGCCGTATATATTGCCGACAGCGTGCAATGCGGTTACGGCAGAAGCGGTAAATTCTTTTCACACGATTACGCCGGTGTAGATGCAGATATATACACCATGGCCAAAGGCATGGGCAACGGTTTTCCTGTTGCCGGTATTATCATTGCACCGCATTTGCAACCCAAACACGGTATGCTAGGCACTACTTTTGGCGGCAATCACCTGGCTTGTGCAGCTGCATTAGCAGTAGTAGAAGTGATTGAAAAAGAAAATCTGCTTCAGAATGCAGCCGAAACAGGAAAGTATTTAATGGATGAGCTGAAGAAGATACCGCAGTTACAGAATGTGCGTGGCCGGGGTTTAATGATCGGCTTCGATGTGCCTGAGGAATTGAAAGACCTGCGCAAGAACTTACTGTGGAAACACAAGATATTTACCGGCGAAGCCAAGCCCAATGTTATCAGGTTACTGCCGTCACTGGCCTTACGCAAAAAAGACGTAGACCAGTTACTGGAAGCTATAAGAGAAGAAATTCAGATCGGTGCTGAGGCATAATAAAAGCTAAACGCTTAACGCTAAATGCTGAACGCTGGCTTTCGCGTTAGGCGTTAAGCGTTTAGCGTTAAGCAGTAGTTTACATACTTTTTTCATCATTAAAATTCCTTCCTGCTACAGGCATGAAAAATTTTACAAGTGTACACGATGTGCAGCAGCTTGATGCACTGGTAAAAAAAGCGCTGGCATACAAAGCCGCTCCTTTTAAAGACAAATCCCTGGGAGCCGGCAAGCGCATTGGTTTATTGTTTTTGAATCCCAGTATGCGAACCCGCCTGAGTACCCAGATCGCTGCACAGAACCTGGGTATGGAACCCATCGTATTCAACGTGGGACAGGAAGGCTGGGCCCTGGAGTTTGAAGATGAAGCCATCATGAGCGGCAGCACAGTGGAACACGTGAAAGATGCGGCGCCCATTATGGGTAATTATTTTGACATTCTCGCCATTCGCACCTTTCCTTCTTTAAAGAACCGTGAAGACGATTACAGCGAACTGTATATAAAACAATTTATTAAATACGCGGGCATTCCGGTAGTAAGCCTCGAAAGCGCTACACTGCATCCATTGCAAAGCCTAACGGATATTATCACGATCACTGAATGTTTAAATTCAACACCCCTGCCCGCAGGGAAAAAGCCTAAGATCGTGCTTACCTGGGCGCCGCATGTAAAACCATTGCCGCAATGTGTTGCCAATAGTTTTTCCCAATGGGTAAACGCCTGGGGAAAAGCTGATTTCGTAATTACCCATCCCGAGGACTATGAACTGGATGAACAATTTACCAAAGGCGCTACCATTACACACAACCAGGATGAAGCCTTAAAAGATGCCGACTTTGTATATGTGAAGAACTGGAGCACATTCCAGGATTACGGTAAAATTTATTGTAACGATCCTGAGTGGATGCTTAACAAAGAAAAGCTGGCCATCACCAATAATGCCAAAGTAATGCATTGTTTGCCGGTACGGCGTAATGTGGAATTAAGCGATGAAATACTGGACAGTGCCAACAGCATTGTTACCCAGGAAGCTTCTAATCGTATATGGGCAGCGCAGGCTGTACTGAGTGAAATATTATCCACCCCCAACCCCTAAAGGGGAGGTTTAAAACCAACTGCAATGAAAGAAGTATTATATGTGGTCAAAATTGGGGGAAATATTATTGATGATGAGAAGAAGTTATCAGATTTTCTTAAACAGTTCGCAAAGGTAGGTTCCCCCCGCCAGCTGGCGGGGTCGGGGGCTCAGAAGATACTCATACACGGCGGTGGAAAACTGGCTACCAAACTTGCCGAACAAATGAACATCCCGCAACAGATGGTCGACGGCCGCCGCATCACCGATGCAGAAACCCTGAAGATCGTGACCATGGTGTATGCCGGTTATATCAATAAAAACGTAGTTGCGCAATTACAGGCAAACAACTGTAATGCTATAGGGCTCTGTGGCGCCGATGGCAACATCATACTGGCACACAAGCGCAAGGTTGCCAATTCGCCTTCGGGGACCGGGGGTATTGATTATGGTTTTGCCGGTGATGTAGATGCCATCAATACCACTTTATTGAAAAGTATCCTCGATCAGCAGGTGTCGGTTGTTATGGCGCCAATTACACACGATCAAAAAGGACAATTGCTGAACACCAATGCAGATACCATTGCACAGGAAATAGCCAATGCAATGAGTACCCTGTATGATGTGCAATTGATCTATTCGTTTGAAAAAAGCGGTGTGTTGCTCGATGCCAATGATGATAGCACCGTGATACCGTCTATTAACCCTACGTATTACCAGCAATTAAAAACAGAACAAAAAATATTCGCCGGCATGATCCCCAAACTGGATAATGCTTTTGCCGCCCTGAACCGAGGGGTAAAAAAAGTGATCATTGGCAAAGCGGAACAGTTGACGGATCTGATAACCGGTAAGGCAGGAACAAGTATTGTACATGAGTAAAGATAATTTACATACACTACAGCAAAGCGCCATTGAATTACTAAGGCAGTTGATCAGCACCCCTTCCTTTAGTAAAGAGGAGGATAAAACGGCCGCGATAATTACAACATTCCTTGAAAAGCATGGCGTGACTGTAAAAAGTGTTAAGCATAACATATATGCCCGCAATGCGCATTTCGATGATAGTAAGCCTACCATCTTATTGAATTCGCACCACGATACAGTAAAACCCAATAAGAACTACACACTCGATCCATTTACCCCCGTTGAAAAAGACGGGAAACTGTTTGGTTTGGGCAGCAATGATGCCGGTGGTCCGTTGGTTGCGTTGATAGCTACCTTCCTGCATTTTAATCAGCACCCCAATTTGAAATATAACCTGGTGCTGGCAGCTTCTGCAGAAGAGGAGATCAGCGGAAAAGACGGCATAGAACTGGTTTTACCGCACATCGGCACTATTGATTGCGCCATTGTGGGTGAACCTACCCAAATGCAAATGGCGGTAGCCGAAAGAGGTTTGATGGTGCTGGATTGTATAGCACATGGTAAAGCGGGACATGCTGCACGGAATGAAGGCCAGAATTCTATATACAAGGCGATAAAAGATATTGAGTGGTTTCATTCTTACCAATTTCCTAAGGTTTCTGACCTGCTGGGACCGGTAAAGATGAGTGTGACGGTTATTGAAACCGACAATAAACAGCATAACGTGGTACCGGCCCAATGTAAGTTTGTGGTGGATACGCGGGTGAATGAGCTGTACTCGTTTGAAGATATACTGGAAACCATTCACCAACACGTTCAGTGCGAAGTAGTACCGCGCAGCACACGCCTGCGTTCTACTTCTATTTCCGTAGACCATCCATTAATAAAATCAGGTGTATCGTTAGGCAGAACCTATTATGGCTCGCCCACTACATCAGACAAGGCCCTGATGCCATTTCCTGCCTTAAAAATGGGACCTGGCGATTCGGCCCGCAGTCATACCGCGGATGAGTATATTTATGTGGAGGAAGTTAAAGAAGGGATTGAGTTGTATGTGCGCTTACTTGAAAAAATTCTGAATTAAACCAGCAAAAAAAGTACTATGAAGCTGTGGAGCAAAGAATCGACCAATACATCCCAACTCGTTGAAACATTCACTGTTGGCCGCGATAAGGAATTTGATATTCTGCTCGCAAAATATGATGTGCAGGGTTCCATGGCGCACGTACGCATGCTGGGCGAAGTAGGTTTAATGTCGAAAGAAGAAGCCGATGTAGCAATAAAAGGTTTGGAAGAAATTGCAGCCGATATTGAACACGGCCGGTTTGCCATAGAAGAGGGTATTGAAGATGTGCACTCACAGGTTGAATTCACACTGACCCAACGCATAGGCGAAGCCGGTAAAAAGATCCATAGCGGCCGCAGCCGCAACGACCAGGTAGCGGTTGATATAAAATTATACCTGCGGTCAGAAGTGCTGGCTGTAAAAGAAGAAGTAAAACAATCTTTTGACCTGCTGATTGCCCAAAGCGAAAAGTTCAAGGACCATTTATTACCGGGGTATACGCACTTACAAATTGCTATGCCTTCATCATTCGGTTTATGGCTGGGCGCTTATGCCGAAAGCCTTACCGATGATATGGAATTGCTGGTAGCTGCCTATCAGGTAGCCAATAAAAATCCATTAGGCAGCGGAGCTGGATATGGTTCTTCTTTTCCTTTAAACAGAAAACGTACTACAGAATTATTAGGTTTTAAAACATTAAACTGGAACTCAGTATATGCCCAGATGAGCCGGGGCAAAACAGAAAAAGTAATTGCTACTGCGCTGGCTGGCATCGCCGGTACCATCGGTCGCCTGGCTATGGATGCCTGTTTGTATATTAACCAGAACTTCGGTTTTATTTCTTTCCCGAATGAGTTAACCACCGGCAGCAGCATTATGCCGCATAAGAAGAATCCTGATGTGTTTGAACTGATCAGGGCTAAATGCAATCGCCTGCAGGCTGTACCCAACGAGTTATCGTTGTTGTTGGCAAATCTGCCCTCGGGCTATCACCGCGATCTGCAGCTTACCAAGGAAATATTATTCCCGGCCATCGAGGAATTAAAAGCCTGTCTGCAAATGACCCGGTTAATGCTTGAGAACATGTCGGTAAAAAGCAATATCCTGGATGATGAAAAATACAAATACCTGTTCAGCGTGGAAGCCGTTAACGAACTGGTGAATAAAGGCATTCCTTTCCGCGAAGCGTATAAACAGGTAGGCAACGATATTGAGAATGGCACATTTACCTTCGATTATAAAAAACAGCTGTTACACGTGCACGAAGGCAGCATTGGTAATTTGTGCAATAATGAAATTGTGAGTGTGATGGAGAGTGTGTTGAAGAAGTTCTAGCAGCGAGGCAACCGTGCCACGGTTCCAAACCGTGACACGATTAAAATCCGTTAACCGGCAACCGTTAATCTATCTTTTCAAACTCTCACTTGTAACCCTCGCAGGCGTATCCTTTCCTGCTATGATAGAAGTTGAACTAATGGCAATGGCTCTTATGATAGCCGCCATATTGTTCATATCCAGTGTTTCAATTTCGTCTTCCTGTGTATGATAAAATTGCTCGCTATCCATTTTGGAAGTGGAGATGGTATGCGCCGGCACACCCAATCTTGCCAGGGTGGCATTATCACTTCTATAAAACAATTGCTGATCGGGATAGGGATCGGGATAGAATTTAAAGCTGGTTCCTTCCAGGTTCTTCTCCAGTATCTTGCCCATATCGGTTTTCTCGTACCCGGTTATAAACGCTGAGTTGGTGCCCCACTTACTTTCGGTACCGATCATTTCAATATTAAACATGGCCATCACCTGATCTGGATTGAACTGCTGTGAAAAGTAATTAGAGCCAAAACCGCCACTTTCTTCACCGGTAAACGCTGCAAAGATGATGGTGCGTTCGTTATTCTTTTGCTTTGCAAAATAATTGGCCAGCACTATCACCGCCGTTGTACCAGCGGCATCGTCATTGGCGCCGTTGTAAATGCTGTCACCGGCCGCATTTGCTTTGCCAACACCCAAATGATCATAGTGACCGGAGAATATAACGTACTCTTCTTTTTTTGACTTCCCCGGTAAAATGCCAACGACATTTTTCAGGGGCATCCCTGATACCGTTTGCTTATATTGAATTGAGTACTCCCCCGCTTCTTCACTGGCCAGTACCAGTACAATATTGCCTTTGGGCGAAAACAGCGAACGGCCTCTTCTTATTCTTTCAAACAAAGCACGCTGTGAAGTATCAACCATTAGTAAATAATCGCCGCCGGTGCGCTGCAGCCGGCTTAACAGGATATTTAAAGTGTCATTGGCATGAACGATAACCTGTTTATAACCAGATGTCTGGTCAATCGATAATTCTTCTTTTGCAGTCAATACCGCCATGTTCTTTTCATCAACGGTTCTGCCATTCATTTTACCAGTTGCGGAAACCAGGGTGATGCGCATCATGGAGAATTCCTGCAAATACGAATTTCCGGTTACAGGCTGCAAACCCGCTTTCTTAAATTCAGCAGCAATAAATTCGGCAGCCTTGTCTATTTCGGGAGAAAATACCTTGCGGCCACGCATGGCATCGGAAGACAATGTTTTTTCAATTCGTTCTACTTCTTTGGCATTAATGACCTTATCAATAGATTGGGAGAATGCTGTTTGCTTAACCAGCAGTAATAGGATAAAGTAGCGCTTAACCATGAATAATTATTTATCAGAATTCAAAAAAATATTTCAGCCTAATATTTGAAAGCTAAACGCTTAATGCCGAACGCTAAAAGCCAATACAACGATCAGCTTTTGCGTTATGCGTTAAGCGTTCCGCGTTTAGCGTATTCACAAACTCATCATTTCCTTGAACTTCACGGTTTGGCGGCGGCTCACTTCTATCTTTTCCCCGCCTTTCAGCTCCAGCAACAAACCGCCATTAAAGTACGGTTCTATTTTATCTATCAGCCGCAGGTTCACAATATGTTTACGATTGGCCCTGAAGAATGTTTTTTCATCGAGCCGTTCTTCGAGTGCATTCAACGATTTTAATATAAGCGGTTTATTCGGACCAAAATATACTTTGGCATAGTTGCCAACGCTTTCAAACAAACGAATATCACTCAGCTTTACAAACCAGCAACGCTCTCCATCTTTCACAAACACCTGGTCATTCTCACTTAATATGCTCCGGTTAAAATTTACCGGCACCATAGGCCCCTGCTCACGCTCTTCCTGCAAATGCAGTTTCTGAATGGCGTCAGCCAGCCGTTTGGGTTCTACCGGTTTCAACAGGTAGTCGAGCGCATTTACTTCAAATGCTTTTAAGGCATATTCATCATAGGCCGTTGTAAAAATAACGTGCGGGGCTTTGTCAAGTTCCGACAACATATCGAACCCGGTTTTGCCTGGCATTTGTATATCAAGAAATATCAGATCGGGATTAATGTTCTCAATCTTTTCTACCCCTTCGCCGGCATTGCTTGCTTCCGCTACCACTTCAATTTCAGGAAAGTCCATAAGCAGTTTTCGCAGCTCACTTCTGGCCAGCCGTTCGTCGTCGATAATGATGGCTTTAATCATAACAGGTTTTATTTATTTTCTACGGGGATCAATATCCGTGCTTCCACTAAATCAGCCCCTACTTGCTTTATTTCAAAATTAGCCTTTTCGCCAAACAATAATTGCAACCGGTTTTTGGTGCTGAGTAATCCAAACCCATCTCCCTCTTTTATATAACCGTTCAGGTATCCGGTGTTCAACACAATCAGTTCATGGAAGTTCTCTTTAAAATCCGAGATCACTCTTACCACACCCCCGCCTATCTGTTTGCCGATACCATGCTTAATGGCATTTTCAACCAGCGTTTGCAGCATCATGGGCGGCACCGGTTGCTCCAGGGTGTCCTCATCAATATCCATTTCAATATTCAATCTTTCTTCAAAGCGCATTTTTTCTAAAGCCAGGTAGTCTTTCACAATATTTAGTTCCCGTTCCAGTGGTACTGTCTCCAGTTTTTCAGTTTGCATACTGCTG
>DASUVL010000172.1:0-6576 GCA_036379015.1 Niastella sp. | reverse complement strand
ATTATCCGCTTACCCCTTATTCTATTGCCTCCACCCTGAATTTTTCTTTCCTGAAAGATGAAGTAACAGCCCAGGAAATGACTGCCCGGGACAGGTTAAGGGGCGTTACAACCGTTGGCGCTAACAGACTGGTCCCTTATTTAGAAAAAAAAGGGTATAATATCTTCAATTATTCCATCTTCAATTTAAACGGGCATCCTATTCAGGGTGCTGATTATTTTTATCAACTGAAGGAAAAAATGTTGAGCGATCAAACGTTTTGGGGAAGAATACAACGGGATATTCTTTGGAATTTTACAATTCATATCGGTGAATCGCCAAAAGCAATCCATAACCGGCTGGTAAAGCATGCGAACGATTACATTTACGACAAATTAAATGGGCTAAAAACCGCAGCAGCCTATCCTTCTACAAAACCTAAATTCGTTTATTGTCATCTGATGGCACCGCATGGTCCCTATATTTTTCACCAGGATGGAACGTTTGTTCAGGATAGCATAGATTTTCCTTCCGACGAAAAAAAGTCATATTTGAATCAGTTGATCTATACCCGGCAGCTTTTAAAATCAGCGATCAATGCTATATTTAAAAAAGATACCTTAAACAAAATTATCATAGTTGAAGGTGATCATGGGTTCAGGGATTATGGAACCAGGGAAAAGATCCCCCAGACTTTTGAGAACTTACATGCTATTTATTTTTACGACAAAAATTATCAGTCGCTGTATGATTCCTTAACACCGGTAAATACATTCCGGATTGTATTAAATCAGTATTTTCAGGAACATTTAGTTCCATTACGCGATACCAGTATTTTTGTTTATGATCCTTTTTGATACGACACACATACATCAAAGAAACTTTGTTATAATTCAACTTGGGAAACTTAAAAAAAAATTTAGTCTATAATTTCTTGCTATCCTGTAGCCAGATCCTGATGCCACTTATTTCAATCCCTTATATCTCAAGGATATTAACCCCCGAAGGCATTGGAAAAGTAAGCTTCATTGATTCATTGAGCTATTGTTTTGTTACGATTGCCGAATTCGGTATTGTAGTTTATGGAATACGCGAAATAGCCAAGGTTAAACACAACAAAGATCAATTGCGAAAGCTGGTGTCGGAACTGGTGGTAATGCATTGCATAACATCGGGCATTACACTGATCTTTTACGGTATTACGGTTTATATTCTTTGGCACAAGATACAGGACATCCGGCTGGTCTTTTTTTCTGTATCGTTCCTGCTGGTTAACGCCTTTGCCTGCGAATGGTATTTCTGGGGACTTGAAAAATTCAGGTATATCACCATCAGGTCCTTTATCAGCCGGTTGCTGGCCGTTATTTCCCTTTTCATTCTTGTAACGGAACCTGCCGATTATTATATTTATTATGGTATTATTACAACAGCTGCTATTATTAACCTGCTTTCGAACCTCATAAATGTTTTTAAACAATTTCCGCTAACACTTAAGGAGATCCAATGGAAGCGCCATGTAAAGCATACCTTAACCACTTATTCTATCAGTATTGTTTATAGTATTATGGTTTGGTTGGATAATGTGCTGTTAGGTATTGTAAGCACGGCGGCCGTGGTAGGCATGTATTCCATGTCTATAAAAATGATCAGGGTAGGAGTGAGCCTTTTTACAGATATGTTTCTGGTTTTATATCCCCGCACCACCACTTTGTTATACCAGGAAAAAGACAAAGAATTACAGCAAACCATTTTACGTTCCGTTCAACTTGTATTTATCATCACCATTCCGGCATCGTTCGGTATTTTTCTGTTGGCAGAACCGTTGGTTAAAACATTACTGGCCGTCAGCTTTTACCCGGTATCGGTCAATATCCAAATTCTGGCATTACTACCGCTGATAAAGACATACAGTTTGTTCCTTAATAAACAAATATTAATGGCGCATGGGAAAGAAAGACTTCAACTATACGGACTTATCATCGGAAGTAGTGCTTACATCTTGTTGATGTTGTGTTTATCATATTATCTGCACGACCTGGGCGCCTGTTATGCCTTAATATTCGGTGAAACAATAGTACTGGCACTGGGTTATTTGTTTGTAAAAAAATACTTCCCGGGCATGCAAATATTTGATACAGTTACCTTTTTACAATCGATACTTACCTCTTTATTATTTATCCCCATCATATGGCTGTTGAAAATGTATCTTACATCACCTGTTTTAATAATCCTGTTAACAGTAGCGATCTGTGTGCCGGTTTACTTTATAATACAACTACTGGTGATGAAAAATAAACTGGTGAACCATTTTTATACGATAGCCCTAGCCGCATTAAGGAATGCTACTGTAAAAACACGTTAATATCTATTTGTATTATGCCTGCTGCCAAAAAATATTTTATACAGGAACATTTACACCGGGAAGTATTTCATGGCGGCATAGGTAATGTAGATGCAGAAAAGATATTTATAGCCAAAGGGTACCAGCCTATCGAATTCCCCGGCACTTATGATTTTTCAATAAGGTCAAAATGGAAAAGACTGCTCTATTTTATCAGGCTTTTTTTCAGGATCAACTCCGGCGATCTGCTCGTTTTTCAATTTCCATTATATGCAAAGATCCATCAACTGTTAATAACCTTATTACGGATAAAAGGGGTGCAGATCATTTGTCTTATCCTGGATATTGATGGGTTGCGCAATGGGAACGCAGCAATCCTTGAGAAAGAAAAAAAAGCGTTTCGCCGGCTCCGGCTATTTATTGTTCACAATGAACGGATGCAGGAATGGTTACAACCTATAGTACCGAAGGCTATCATTGCACAGCTACAATTCTTCGATTTCTTAGCCACACCATTATATCAACCCCGCTCAAAAGACACCCACATTGTTATTGCCGGTGACCTGCAAAAAACCGCTTTTATACAAAAGTTGGGACAACTACCACAACTATCATTTTCAATATATGGTGCTGGCTACATAGAAAATAATGCGTTTCCTGAAAATGCAACATATAATGGGGTGTTCCCCCCTTATGAGCTCGTGCATCATTTACAGGGGTCATTCGGATTGGTTTGGTATGGACCGGATATCGACAGCTTCGCAGGTAATTATGGCAGTTATCTTACTATTATAACGCCCCATAAATTGTCTCTGTTTATCATGGCGGGTATTCCCGTTATCGTACCGGCCACGTCGGCCAGCGCTATACTGGTAAAACAATACGGTATTGGGTTTACGATCGACCGGTTATCAGACATTGGCCAGGTCATTGAAAATGTAAGCGACTCAGCATACCAAAAGATGGTTGACAATACCCGCCCATTGGCTGTACAATTAAGCCAGGGCCACTTTCTGAAAAGAGCGCTCAGCGAACTCGAGCAAGCAGTTTATGAAAATTGATGAGCGTGAGATCAAGGATGATAAACTCGGTAAAATTGGCATCGGCCATTAACCAGAAACCAACAGGCAATAAGATTGACAATATAAACAGGTAGCGATCGTATTTACGGGTAAAAAAGCCAATTATAAATAATCCTTCCATCATCATCCCTGCCAGGTACGCGCCATTTACCCAGGCGGGGTGTAGCAACAACCAATGATATAAATCAGCCTGCAGCGTATTGGGTTCAAAGTATAAAAAAGCAGCTACGTTCTTTTTCAAAATAAGCAATCCCTGGTCGGCATGCAGCCACGATAACCGGAAACATTTCCATAAAAAAGCATCGGCATAGGCAAACAACAAAAAGTAACGAAGGCCCTGCCATAAAAAATTAAATGATTTGTAATCGGCGACGGCAAAGGGAATGGCAATTACCAAAAAACCGATCTTATGGTTGGTATGATGAGCGCCAAACGTATTAAAGGTGATAAAATAAACAAAGTACAGGATTATAAACGACCAGATGTAGAGCCGTTTATCGGGATATAATAACGATAGGATGCAGGAAGCAAAAAGTATGATATCGAACAGACAGGCAATCCAAAAATGACCGGTTATTATTTCAGGGATCTGCAAATAATGCATGATCCAGTAGGTAGTATCAACGTACGGGAATTTAATGGCGGGCTGTTGCATCTGGTGTAGTAACGTGTTGGAAAAAAACGACCATACCAGCGAACCCAGCAACAATACAAATACGATCCGGGCTATGCGCGTTCTTTCCCGGGGCGTATAAAAAATAATATTGGTTACGGCTTTTTCCATGTTGAGAACAAATGAACGGAGTCCACTACTAAATGCTGATTGGAATAATGTGCGTTTATCACCTCCATGCGCAGGGAATTTACGGGTATGCTGGTCACTTGTTGCAGGTACCGCGCATACCAGTCCAAAAAAGCCACTTGCTGTGGACCGGTATTGAATAAGGATCGTTCCAGGAACCGGATCTGTTCATAATGCCGATGCAGCTTCGATTGCAGAAAGGAGATGGTGGGGTCCTCGTTATTATTGTCTTTTATTTTTTTATAATACGCGAGGGGTGTATACAGGTAAAAACGGGTATCGGTGGTATGGTAGTCATATACATTTACCACCGTGCTGTCGTTAATGGTTGTTTTTAAAATTTCATACTGTTGTACGGGTTTTTCTTTTTCAGAATACATGCCCCATACAAAAAAAGGCGTCACTTCATCGCCTAATAAATTACCGCACACCGTGAGGGCGGTAAAGGCAGCCATTATGTAGAACAGTTTGGGTTTATGCAACCAAACCTGGTAGAGGAAAGTTTTCTTCATGAATGAAAACAGCTGCAAGCCGCACGCCGTCCCAACTAGTCGGGGCAGGCAATACAGCTTTTTTAGTTTATTATCCGGTTATCTTGTCAACCTGTTAACTTGTCAACCTGACCCAGCTGCTTACTTCAGCTTCGCCACCAGATCAATATACTCCTGCATGGCGCTTTCTTTTGCCTTCCCCTTTAAACTTTCCCAGGCATTGTATTTGGCTTTTCCTACAAAATCAAATGCGTTGGCAGGCGGCTCAATATTCACATCGCCCTCGGTGCCCTGTTTGTACAGGGAATATAATTGCAACAGCACGTCATTCCCCGGTTTTTCGGTTAATGATTTACTACGGCTTACGGCCTGGTCAAATTGTTCCTGGATATTCATGGTTTTTTTTCTTTTTTAAACTGGTGCGAAAATAGGCGATTCCGGGCACTCATGCCCTTTTAACCATTGGCCCCCATGCCGCCTACGGCGGGATTTTTTAGCAAGACAGGACAGTTCATGAAAGCTCAATAAAAATATGTAATAAATTTATCGCCAATATATCCACCGATATATGATTTTAATCATTTTTCGTATACAATAAATTACGAACTTTAAACAAATGTATATTTCATGAGAACGGTAGACGATCTTATTGCCAGTAAACCGCGTCCGGAGAATATCATCAAGCCCGATGTATTGGTCATTGACGCCCTGCACTTACTTGACCAGGTAAATTTGAGTTACCTCATCGTGATGGAAGGAGATGCCTACAAGGGCGTTTTTTCGGAACGCGACTACAGTCGTAATGTAGTATTAAAAGGCCGCAGCAGCAGGGAGGCCATGGTACAGGAAGTAATGACTACCGATTTACCGGTGGTTGGCCCGAATGATACGGTGGAGCATTGCATGACCATGATGACGAGAAGCAAGGCCCGCTACCTGGTAGCTCTCGATAACGACCAGTTTATGGGTATTATTACCATACACGATCTGCTCAGACTGGTGTTAGCGAATAAAGCGGAAGCATTTGATGATACACTTGCGAGTAAGTTGATTGATACCGCAGAAGGGAGAGGGAGAATTTATTAGTTTATTGTTTGATGTTTATTGTTTGTGCCCGCCCGTACCGAACGGTACGTTCGGGCGGGGTTGCTGCCGCGCCTTGAAAAAGCTGCGCATAGCCACCACCCTTGATTTTTTTATTTATTGAAAAGCCCCTGATAAAAATTTAATTCAGATTTTTATCAGGGGCTACTATTTTAAGAACCACAAACAACAAACGGATTTACCAACTATCTGTTCTGAACGGATTTACCGGTAATCCTTCTTTTGCAAATAAATTGCCGACGGCCGTATTGGTAAAACCATACCGCACTGCTACCGGTTCTTTCACCAGTTTATTGGAAACCACCATTTGGTTATTCTCAATTTTTGCTTCGGCAGCATAAAATTGCTGATCGCTGCCAGCCACATATACCTCGGTGATCGTTTTTCCTTTTGCCATAAGACCGGTGGGCGCATTATCAAACGTAATATATACTTTCCCTTTCTTTACCTCCATGCTTTTATACACCGGGCTTTTATAAACAATGCCTTCTTTCTTATAGGTATCGTGCAGGGCCCAGTTAGCCAGGCGGGCGCCTACATCACGTTTATTGGTAGGGTGAATGTTATTGGTGTCGGCCACCAGGTCGGTAATAACTACCATGCCTGTTTGCGGATGCGCCATGACCTTTGTTTGCTGTTCGCGTAACAAGGCGCCAATGAGCGGTGTGCCATATTTATAAGGCGCGATCTGTACATAGTAAAAAGGAAATTCCTTGTTCCAGGCCTTGCGCCAGCCATCGATCATGGTGGTGAATAATTTGCCATAGGTGGCGGAAG